>NZ_JBHDLJ010000010.1:0-131421 GCF_041877255.1 Arthrobacter halodurans | reverse complement strand
CCGGCGGGCCTACGAGGACGCCGGCGGGAACGACATCCCCTGGCTCATGGCCGAGCTCGCCGGACTGGACCACACCCCGGCCCGGGACCCCGGCCTCCCGCGGCCCCGCCCCGCCCGCACAACCACGCCACCGCGCCGCCCCCGGGTCAGGGCGATGCGCAAACGCCTGCCCGTCCCGACCCCGACCACCAGCCCCGGCATCCCCGGCACCGGCACCGGCGTCGTTCAGGGCCAGGGCGCCGGGCAGGGCGCCGGGCAGGGCGCCGGGCAGGGCGTCAGGCAGGGCGTGGGAGCTGTACCGCCCCGCGCGGACCCGTGGGCCGCATGGACCACACCGTCCGGATTCGACCCGAACACACCGGAACCACCCTTCTAACGGCGCGGGCTACCGGCGGGCCGACCGCCCAATGCCCCACCGTTCTGACGGATGCGCTACTCCTAGCAGCCGAACGCCCAAGACCCTACTTTCAGGGGAACCGTCCACGGTCGCTGCCTTCCGACGGAACCTCGATGTCCCTCGCGAGGGCGCTCTCAAACCTCCTGAGACGCAAACAAGCGGCGGACCACCGTTCGCGTGGTCCGCCGCTTGTTGATCTCGAGAGCATGATGTGTCGCCGTCATGTCAGCGACAGGCGCCGAGAGCGAGAGACGTGTGAGGTCCCCCTCTCGACCGGGCCTACACCCCTCGAGGGATGTGGGAAGGCCTACTTGGCCGGAAGGTCGAGCTTCTCGCCAACGAAGATCATGTGAGGATCGGCAACAACATCCTTGTTCAGCGCGAAGATGGCCTTCCAGCTGTTGATGTCGTGCTTCTCGGCGATCTTCGCGAGAGTGTCGCCGGTCTCGATCTTGTGGTCAGCGCCGGAATCCTGAACGTCGACGGGCAGCTGGTGTGCGTGGCCCGAGGCCTGCTGCGGTGCAGCCTGCTTCGGAGCCGCCTGCGGAGCAACCTGCTTCGGGGCCGCCTGCGGGGCAACCTGCTTCGGTGCGGCCTGCTGCGGAGCCGCCTCGGCCTGCTCTGCACCAGCGCTAGCCGTGGAGCCTTCGGTCCCGGAGAGACCCAGCTTGGCGGAGCATGCCGGCCAAGCGCCCCAACCCTGCGTCGCCAGCACCTTCTCCGCGACGGCGATCTGGGTGGACTTGCTGGCGTTCGCCGGGTTGCCGGTGCCGCCGAAGGCCTGCCAGGTGCTCATGCTGAACTGCAGACCGCCGTAATAGCCGTTGCCGGTGTTGATGGACCAGTCCCCGGTGGACTCGCACTGGGCGAGGGCATCCCAAGTGGACGTGGAAGCTGCGGAGGCGGGTGCCGCCCCCAGACCCGCCGCGCCGCCGGCGAGGGCAAGTGCTGCGAGGCCGCCGGTCACACCGGCACGGGTGAAACGGGACTTCTTCGTGGACTTCGAGTTCGCGTGCTGGATCATGATTTCTCCAGGGGGCCACCCAGCGCTCAGACCGTCCCCGGCCTTCTTTGCACTCTCGTCCGGCGTCGACATCGACATTGGTTCGGGCCGGCCCCGTGGACGAGGATCGGGTACGGGCCGCCCGCTTATTCCGATCGATCCCCTCGGGGCGTTACCGGAACGTGATAATCCAACGTAACGTGGCCACCGGGGGGCCCGTCAAATCGACCGCCTGCCCCACCACGGGTGGCACACGCCGTTGACCAGCCGCTTAAGGATCCGGGGCGGCACGCGCGGAGCCGACCCCGCAGCGGGGGCATGTGAGACATACGACGGCACCAAGATGCCGCGGCTCGTCAGCCCTCGCCGTCCCCACCCACGTTGACTTGGTATGTCTCGAGACGACAGATGCTGGGACCGTCGAAGATGAAGGCGTCGGCAAACACGAAATCCAAGATCCGACCCCCAGTGAAGGCCGCCCGTCCGCGGCCGAAAGCGACCACGCAGTCGCCCTCCTCCACGAGGCCCTCGATCGTCAAGGACGGACGGCCCTCGAAGGCGGGGTTAGCGATCTCACGTTCGAAGGCCTCCTTGCCCCGCAACTCCCTGTACCCATGCAGCACCCACACCACGTCGTCCGTCAGGCACCCGAGGATCATGCGGTGATCGCCCTGCCTGAATCCCTCGATATAGGTCTCCACGACCCGCTTCCGCGCTGACATCATGCCTCCCCGACCGCCCGCGTCTCGTGGAGCCCTGTCCCCGAGCCCGGGCCCGGCCCGGGAAGTGCATTCCGCCACGCGGCGGACGCGGACCCTTGGGCGAAAGATAGCACCGCGGTCGGCCGGGCTCCAGACCGCGCGAAGATCAGTGAGCAAGTCTTGACCACTCATTGGCGGAGGCGTATTTTTTATTCAACCGCAAGGTTGATCAAGAGATAAGTTGAATACACATGCAGTCCAGCGACGAAGACGATGCGCTCGACCGGGCCTTTCTGGCTCTTGCCGATCCCATCCGTCGCAGGATCATCGCCCGCCTGAGCCGGGGACCGGCCACCGTCAACGAATTGGCGGAACCCTTCTCCATCTCCACACAGGCCGTTTCCCGGCATATCCGGGTTCTGGAGCACGCCGACCTAGTCACCCGTTCGCGCGACGCGCAGCGCCGGCCGGTGCACCTCAACCCGGCCAGGCTCGAGGCGCTCACCGCATGGATCGACCGCTACCGGCTGGTCCGCGAGGCCCAATACCGAGGTCTCGACGCGGTGCTTCACCAACTCCATTCAGAACCCGGAGAACCGGGTCCGCCCTAATCCAAGGGACAAAGCATGGGCAACACACTGAAACTCACCGTCCCCGACGGCCTACCGTTCATCGATTGGGAGCGGGAGTTCGACTTCCCCGTCGCGGACGTCTTCCGGGCGCACGGCGACCCCTCCCTCATCACCCAGTGGCTCGGTCCCCGCGGGACGAATGTCGTCATCGACCACTACGACTTCCACACCGGAGGCGGCTTCCGGTATTCGCACACGGGGCCCGACGGCGCGTCCTACGTCTTCAGCGGAATCTTCCACACCGTCCGCGAGAACGAGTTCGCCGTACAGACCTTCGAATACGACGGCTATCCGGACGTCGTCAGCATCGAGTTCGCGAGCTTCGAAGACCTCGGCAACGGCCGGAGCCGACTCCGGGGACATGGCGTCTACCCCAGCATGGCGGCACGCGACGGCATGGCATCCTCCGGCATGGAAGGCGGCATGTC
The DNA here is from genome assembly GCF_041877255.1 of Arthrobacter halodurans. Lineage (NCBI taxonomy): Bacteria > Bacillati > Actinomycetota > Actinomycetes > Micrococcales > Micrococcaceae > Arthrobacter > Arthrobacter halodurans. Next base: position 128,260 of record NZ_JBHDLJ010000010.1, on the reverse strand, counting down.
GGACGGCTACGACCGTCTCGAGGAACTCCTCGGGCAACAGGGCCGCTGACAGCACGCCACAGAGAGGACAACGCCATGGACTGGACCCTGGAGGTCGTCGTCGTTCCCGTCGGTGACACCGCGCGGGCCATCGAGTTCTACCGCGACCGCATCGGCTTCACGCTGGACCACCACACCGTCAACGAGACGATGGACTTCGCCCAGCTGACCCCGCGCGGCTCGGGGTGCTCGATCGTCGTCGGATCCGTGCCTTCGCCGCACACCATGACACCCGGGTCGCTGCACGGCCTCCAACTCGTGGTGGCGGACGCGGCCACCGCCCGCGAGGAATTGCTGTCCCGCGGGGTCGAGGCGGGCGAGATCATGGTCCTGGACGAGCGCGATGGGGGCACGTTCTTCGACTTCGCGGATCCGGACGGCAACACCTGGGCCGTGCAGCAACTGCGGGCCAGGGCAGACAAGCCGCTCATTCCCCGGGACCACCGCTAACCGCAGCCCGAGGCGTCCCTACTCGTCGTGTCCCTGGTCCCCGCTCATCGACCCCTCCGCGGGCGGCGTCTCTCCCGGGGGCACTCCCCCGCCGGGTTCCAGCCCCGTGATCTTCTGGGTCTCCGGATCGGGATTCGAGGTCTTCGCCTGTGCGTCCGGGTCTTGCGGAACCCCGTCCGACGCATCCCGGCGCGCCTCGGCGTCGTGCTGGCTGTTGTGCCGGTCTCCCATGGTCAATCCCTTCCTCGGTGACGGCTGGTGCCCCTCCAACCTAGGGACAGACCCGGCGCCGGGCAAGGCCCCCGCCCCACCGGAACGCGGAAAGCCGGAGGAAGTCTGGCGGGTCCGCCGCGTCGCCGCGAGCGGGTAACTTGTCAGGAGGACAAGACCGCCGAGCAAGGAGGAGCCATGGCTTCAACAGACACCGCCGAGAGCCACGACACGGCGCTCTCCAAGGACAAGGCCCCGGCCCCGGAGAGCGCCGCCAAGCCGGACACCCCGCCGGACATCGACAAGCCCACCTGGAAGTACGTCGCCGGCCGGGCCGGGCGGGAGTTCAGCAGGGACGAATGCACCGACCTCGCCGCGGCGCTGACGTACTACGCCGTGCTTTCGCTCTTCCCCGGATTGCTGGCGCTGGTCTCCCTGCTCGGCATCGTCGGGCAGGCCCAGGCGACCACGGACTTCATGATCGACACGATCGAATCGTTCTCCTCCGGCGGGGTCTCCGACACCATCCGCCAGCCGATCGAGCAGCTCGCGACGTCGGGCGGGGCCGGGCTCGCGTTCTTTGTTGGCATCGCCGGCGCGCTGTGGTCGGCCTCCGGGTACGTGGGCGCGTTCGGGCGAGCCATGAACCGGATCTACGAGGTCGACGAGGGCCGTCCGGTCTGGAAGCTCCGCCCGCAGATGCTGCTGGTCACGCTGGCCATCGTCCTGTTGGCCGTGCTGGGGGTGGCCATCCTTGTGCTCTCGGGACCGGTCGCCGAGGCCGTCGGCAACGCGATCGGCCTGGGCCCCACCACCGTGGCCGTGTGGGACATCGCCAAGTGGCCCGTGCTCGTGGTGATCGCGGTGGCAACCATCGCGGTGCTCTACTACTTCACGCCCAACGTCCGCCAGCCGAAGTTCCGCTGGATCAGCCTCGGGGCCTTCGGCGCCCTGCTGGTGTTGGCGATCGCCACCGTCGGCTTCTTCTTCTATGTGTCGAACTTCGGCAACTACAACAAGACGTACGGCTCCATCGGTGGCGTGATCGTGCTGCTGCTGTGGATCTGGATCGGCAACATCTCGCTGCTCCTGGGCGCCGAGTTCGACGCCGAGCTCGAGCGGGGCCGCCAGCTGCAGGGCGGCATCGCCGCCGAGGAGTCCGTGCAGCTCCCACCGCGCGCGACGGACGCGAGCGTGAAGAAGCGCGACGCGCTCCAGGAGGACATTTCCGAGGGGCGCAAGCTGCGCCTCGGCGAGGACGGCGCCGCCAAGGACGGCCTGGACAGGGACGACGACGGCATCCCCACCCGCACGCCGACCGAGGACAAGATCGTCTGGGGCGTGCTGGCCGCCGGGCTGGGCGCCGCGGCCCTGGCCGCCGCCGTGTCGCGCAGGAAGCGCGGATAGACCGGCGGCGGGTTCCCCCGGGGGGTCTCCCCCCGGGGGAGACTACTAGGCCCCGAGGACGCCCTTGATCTCGCCGACGAACGCGTCGAGGTCCCCCGGGTCGCGCGAGGTCACCAGGGTGTAGCCCTGCATGTCGCAGCGGACGACGGCCTTGTCCAGCCACTCCGCGCCAGCGTTCACGGCGTCGGTGCGCACCGAGCGGTACGACGTGAGCATCTTGCCCTGGGCGAGGCCGGTCTCGATGAGGAGCCACGGCCCGTGGCAGATGGAGGCCACCGGTCGCCCCGAGGAGGCGAAGGCCTTGACGATGCGCTGCGCGTCCTCGTCCAGCCGGAGCGAGTCCGCGTTCAGCGTGCCGCCGGGAACCACCAGCAGGTCGAACTCGGCGGGGTCGATGTCCGACATGGCCCGCTCGGCCTGGACGTCCTCACCCGGCTCCGCGTCGCCGATCAGGGTCTTGATCGGTCCCGCCTTCTGTGCGGCGACGGTCACGGTCGCGCCGGCCGCGCCCAGCTCCTCGAGGGGAACCATGAGTTCGTCCTGCTCCACTCCGCTGTTGGTGGAAACGAAAAGGATCTTCTTGCCTGAAATCTCTGCCATGGTGTTCTCCTGAATCCGTCGGGTCCCCTTACGCTGTCATCGCGCCCGGCGCGGGGCAAGCGGCGTTCGCTCCTCGCGGACCCGGCACGACGGCGGCGCCGCGCGGGAATAAAGCCCGCCTGCCGCGCCGGTTTCCCCGTCGTTTCTACGAGCGGCCGAGGACGTGCCGCAGCGCCGACTCCAACGAACGGTGGCGGAACTCGTAGCCGAGGGACTCGATCTTCGCCGCGGAGACCCGCTGGTCCGCGTGCGCGAGTTCGCGCGCACCCTGCTCGCCGAGGAGCAGGCGCGGCCCGAACTCGGGGACGCGGACGGCGGCCGGACGCCGCACCACGCGGGCCAGGGTCTTGGCGTACTCCCCGGCCGTCACCGGCTCCGGGGCCACCGCGTTGACGGGGCCGGCGACGGGATCCTCCAGCGCCGCGAACGCGTGGATCCCGATGATGTCGTCGATCCCGATCCAGCTCTGCCACTCGCGCTCGCCCAACGGACCGCCGACGCCGGCGAGGTAGATCGGCAGCAGTCGCTGGAGGATGCCCCCCGCGGGCGTCTGGACCAGCCCGGTCCGCACGGTGACGACGCGGACGCCCGCCTCCCGCGCGGGGTCGCATGCCTGCTCCCAGGCGCGGCAGACATTGGCGAGGAAGTCGTGCCCGGCGGAGGCGTCCTCGGACAGCGGCCGGGTGCCGGAGTCACCGGTGCCCGGACCGCCATCGTCCGCGGTCCCGCGCGCCTCGGGCGAGGCGCCGTAGTAGCCGATGCCCGAGGCACACACGAAGGTGCGCCGCCGGCCGTCGCCGGCGAGCACGCCGAGCGTCCGGGCCAGGAGGGCGGTCCCGGACGTCCGGCTGGAGAGGATCCGCTGCTTGGTGCGCGGCGTGAAGCGGCCGCCGATGGGTTCGCCGGCCAGGTTGACGACGGCGTCGCAGGCGGCGAGGTCGGCGGGGTCCAGCTCCCCGGCCTCGGGGTCCCACCGGACCTCGTCGGCGTGCCGGGCGGGACGGCGGACCAGCCGCAGCACGCGGTGCCCGCCGCCGGCGAGCAGGGCGCAGAGCTGCGTGCCGATGGTGCCGGACGCGCCGGCGACGGCGATGGTGCGCGGCGTCCCGGAGTGCAGGGCGTGGAAGCGCAGGTCCCCGCGCAGCTGCCGCTCGCGGTAGGCGAAGATCCGCCGCAGTTCGCGGGTGAAGAGATCCTCGGACCAGCCGACGGCCTTGTCCCAGCGCAGGGACGAGGCGAGCGGCAGCTCGAACTCGATGCGGTCCACCATGACGGTCCCGGGCGCGCCGGGTTCCCCGGAATCCCTTGCCGTCGCATCGTCGAACGTGTGGGTGTGCTCCCAGCGCGTCAACGGACCGGATTCCATGACGTCGGTGAACGAGCGGCCCGGGTCGAGCCGGGTGTGGCGGGCGTGCCAGAGCAGTTCGGGCCGCGCCCAGCCGGGAAGGTGCAACGCCTGTCCCGCGGCGCCGGCGACGGCCCCGGCGGCCATGCCCAGGGATCCCGGGGCCCCGATGCCGAGCACCGCCGTCGAACCGACCTCGATCCCGCGGCTGGGTGCGCGCCGCACGCTCCCGGAGAACGGCGGGCTGAGCCGCGGCAGGGCCCCCGGACGGGAGAACCAGGCGAAGACGTCCTCGCGGGCGTGGGGCAGGACGGTGGTGTGCTCGAAGACGGCCATCCCCCCACTATTGCCGATGCCCGCCGCGCGCGGTAGCGATGTGACCGGAGACACCCCGCGGGCCGCCCGGCTCAGGCGACGGCGCCGCCGAGGAACGCGAACGAGGCCCACGCGGAGCCGCCGATGACGGCGGCGAAGCCTGCCAGCCACAGCAGCGCGGGCGTCCCCGTCATGCGGCCCAGGATGTGCGCGTCGGAGCTGGCCGCCTGACCGCGGCGCCGGTAGACGCGGGCGACCTTGAACCAGTCCTTGACGGATCCGACGACGAGCGCGATCCCGAGCGCGAGGACCACGTAGGCCACGGCCTCGCGGGGCGTCCAGATCACGAGGGCCTGCGCGACGGCCGCGCAGGCGATCGCCACCAGCATGCCGGCGGCGTTGCGGATGAACAGCAGCGCGACAAGCAGCAGGAGCGCGCCGACGGACAGGGCGGCCCCGGCCCACCCGGACGTCCCGGCCCAGATCAGCGCGGTGCCGGCCACCGCCGGCGCGGGATAGCCCCAGAAGCCCGCCCACGCCGCGCCGGCCGTTCCGCGACCGTGGCTGATCATCTCGCCGGAGTGGTCCAGGCGGAGGCGGATGCCGCGCACGATCCGTCCCGTGCTCATCGCCGCGAGCGCGTGGCCGAGCTCGTGGACGAACGTCACGTAGAGGCCGAACCACCGCCACGTGAGCCGCGGCACGGCGAGCGCGACGGCGGCGGCCACGATCAGGACGATGGTCAGGGGCTCCGCGTGCAGGGGTGCGCCGCTGGCGAAACCGGCGAGCATGGCGTCCCACCATCCGGCCCACCAGCCGCCGTCGGACCCCTGGGCGGGGGCTTGGTTCAAGATCTTCACCCATCGAGGGTATGACACGCCCCTGTGAGGAATTGTTGCCCGGGGACCCGCGTGCTCAGCCGCCTCACAGCAACCAGCGGTTAGCCTTGGACGGTCAGGCAGGGCACGCCGCACGGATGGTGCGCCCTGGCTTCACGTCACGCCACCGGAGGAAGAACTTGAGGACACGCCCCAGCCCACGCCTCGTGGCGCTGCTGGCGGCCGTCCTGCTCCTGCCGCTGATCGTCGTCGCCGGACTCGCGGTGTCGGCCGGAACCGGGGCTGACGGGGCCGGGGCTGACGGAACCGCGGCCGAGGCGTCCGACCGCCACTGCCCGGACGACTTCCCCGTCTCGGCGTGCCATCCGCGCTCTGAGTTCCCGGCCCCGGCGCCCGGCGCGGCGCCCCGGCCGGATCTCGACACCGCCTGGGGCGTCCCCGGGCCCACCGCGTCCAGCGCCGTGCCGCGGTCCGGCGTGCCGCACGATCCGGCGCCGGACCTGATCGCACTGTCCATCAGCCGCACCTAGGCCGCTCCCCGTAGCACCGACGGTCCCGCGCGCCATCCACCGGCGCCCACCCTCACGAGCCCGGAGGCACCGTGCCCCACCACCCCGAAAACCCCGGTTCCCTGCCGGAAGCGACATCCACCATCCCCGAACCCCTAGCCGCGCCGGCGCCCGCGCCCGCGCGCGGGCCGCTCCGCGCGCTGGCCATCGCCCTGGCCGTGCTCGTCGTCGCGGCCGGCATCGGCGGGTGGATGCTCGGCACGCTGAACCCGCGGACCGGCTACCCGACCGAACTGTCCGCCGACGCCGGCTTCGCCCGGGACATGCAGACGCACCACAACCAGGCCGTGCAGCTCTCGCTGATCGTGCGGGACCGCACGGACAACGAGGCGGTGCGGTCGATCGCGTACGACATCGCCACCACGCAGGCGCAGCAGTCCGGGCAGATGTTCGCCTGGCTGCGGCTGTGGGGTCTTCCCCAGACGGGCGACCGTCCCGCCATGGCCTGGATGGAGGACATGGTCACGGAGGACGCGGCGTCCCACGCGGGGCACGGGACCCAGGACCACGGCATGTCCTCGATGGGCATGGCGTCCGCGGCCGACATCGAGCGGCTGTCCGCGGCCAACGGAACCGCCGCGGACCGGCTGTACCTGCGGCTGATGATCCGGCACCACCAGGGCGGCGTCGCCATGGCGGAGGCGGGGCTCGCCAGGGCCCAGAGCCCGCTCGTGCTCGACCTCGCACGGAAGATGGTCGTCGCGCAGGAGTCGGAGATCAACGCCATGGACGCCATGCTGGAGCGCCTCGGTTGATGGGGCGACGAGCCGACCCACCCACATCCAGTCACCAAGACCAACCCACCCACGAACGGACCATGATGGACAACCACAAGAACCCCGCCCCGTCGCAGCGAGCGCGGGCGCAGGCCGTCGTCGCCCAGCAGCAGCGGAAGGCGAAGCGCACCAAGGCCCTCACCATCGGCGTCGCGGCCGCCGCGGTGTTGGCCATCGCCGTGCCCACCGCCGTCGTCATCGGCAGCCAGGCCGCGGAGCGCGATGCCCTCGCGGCCGCCGCGGCCCAGCCGATCGAGGGCGTGCAGACCTTTGAGATCGCCAGCTCCAACCACACCGAGGCCCCGGTGAGCTACCCGCAAAGCCCCGGCGTGGGCGGGGACCACTTCCCCGGGTGGGCGAACTGCGGCGTCTACGACCAGGAGGTCGTGGAGACGCACGCCGTGCACTCCCTGGAGCACGGGGCCGTGTGGATCAGCTACAGCGAAGACGCGTCGACCGAAGACGTCGCGGCGCTGGAGGAGCTCGTCGGCGAACGCACCTACCTGCTGCTCAGCCCGTTCGCGGCGCAGGAGGAGCCCATCAAGCTCAGCGCCTGGGGCTCCCAGCTGGCGGTCGACTCCCCGACCGATCCGCGCGTCGAGACGTTCATCCAGAAATACCGGCAGGGACCGCAGACGCCCGAGCCGGGCGCGGCGTGCACCGGCGGCATCGACGGCTAGTCCGCGGGCCGGCCGTCCGCCGCGCGGGCGCCCTGGATGTGGAAGTTGAAATCGGCGTGGCCCAGGGCGCCCCAGAGCCTGATCCAGAGCGGCAGCACCATCTCGGGACCCCGCGCGGTGCCGATGTCCCCGAGGTCGATGACCGCGGCGCCCGGCCAGCCGAAGCTGAACAGCAGCTCGCGGACGGCCGTCTTCGCGCCGTCGTCGTTCCCGGACACGAAGACATGGTGGTCCCCGGGCACCCGGCCGGGATCCACCATGATCCGGCAGTTCATGGTGTTCAGGGTCTTGACGACCCGCGTCTCCGGGAAGCGCCGCTGGATCGCCTCGCCGAGGCTGTCCGTGTTGACGGGGTCCAGGACGGGGATCCCGCCACCCGACGTGTCGAGGGGATTGGCCACGTCGACCAGGATCTTTCCCCGGAGGTTTGCGGCACCCGCGGCGTCCAGGGCGGCGAGGCTGGCCCCGCCCCGCGTGGCGTTGACGACGACCTCCCCGTGCGCGGCCGCGTCGGCGAACGCCGCGAGGCGCACGCCGGCCCTGTCCTCCAGCCAGGCGGCGAAACCCGATCCGTCCTCGGGCGTCCGGGCGAGCGTGGCCCCGGGGTCCCGCGTGCCCAGGACGACGTCGTGCCCGAGTTCGGCGAGCTTGCCGCCAATCGTCCGGCCGACGTCTCCGGTGCCGAGAACCGCGTACCGCATGGGTTTCCTCTCTCGGAGCGGGGGCGGGGTCCGCTCCCCTACGGGCCATGCTGGCCCCGTTGCGCCCGGTTGGCAAGGAATCGTCACCCGATCGTCACCGCCCCCGGGCACTCCCCGCCACCACGGTTACCTACGCTTAACGGGAACCGTCGCGTCAGGAGGGAACGCCCGTGGTCACCGCACCGTCACGTCTCTGGACCGCCGTCGCCGCCGCCGTTGCGGTGGCCGCGCTGGTCGCGGCGTCGTACCTGATGACCGGCAACCACCCGGACCTGGTCCGGGGTGGCGCGGGCGACGCCGCGGCGGATCCGGCGGTGGCGCTGGCCGCGGGGCCCGACGTCGTCGCGTTCGCGGTCGTCGGCGACTCGATCACCGCCGACCACGCCTACCCCCGCGACGTCCGGCGCCGGATGGTCGGCGAGCGCTCGTGGGTGAACTTCGCGCAGGACGACTCCGCGGTGTTCGTGGGCGGGTGGGCCGTCGGCGGGGCGAAGACCGCGGAGATGGCCGCCGGGATCGAACCGGTCGCGGCAGACGTGCTGGTCCTGATTGCCGGGACCAACGACATCTACGCGCGCGTCCCCTTCGCCGACATCGGCGCGAACCTGCGGCGCATCGTGGAGACGGTGGACGCCGGTCGTGTGCTGGTCTCCTCCGTGCCGCCGCGCAACGACTTCGCCGCCGAGACCGTGGCCTACAACGACTGGCTGCGGGGGTTCGTGCTGGAGCAGGGATGGGACTGGGTCGACGCCGGCGCGGGGCTCCGGGACGGCTCGGATCCCGGCCGCTACGCCCCGGGGCTCGCATACGACGGCGTGCACCCGTCCCTGGAGGGCGCCCGGGTGATCGGCTCGGCCATCCTGGCGCGCATGACCGACCAGCCGACGGCGTTCGACGGCGGGGAGTCCGGCCCGGGCGGGACCGTGGCCGTGACGCCCGCCCCGGAACGCTCCGCGCCGGCGGTTCCGGCGGGGATCCCGGCGGAATCCTAGGGCCGGCGCTACCGCATCGCCTCCAGTTCCTTGCCCTTGGTCTCCTCCACGAATTTCCAGACGAAGAAGAGGGACAGCAGGGCGAACGTGGCGTAGAGGCCATAGGCGAGGACCAGCCCGATGTCGGCCAGCCAGGGGAACGTCGTGGTGATGACGAAGTTGGCCAGCCACTGGGCGGCCGCCGCGACGGACAGGGCCACCGCGCGCATCTTGTTGCTGAACATCTCGCCGAGCAGCACCCACACCACCGGGCCCCACGAGGCGCCGAAGGACACCACGAAGAGGTTGGCGGCGAGCAGCGCGACCATGCCCCACGGCTGGGGCAGGGTGACGTCCTCGCCGCTGCCCGTGGCCTGGCTGAAGGACACGGCCATGAGTCCCAGCGCCAGCGTCATGCCGGCCGAGCCCGCGAGCAGCAGCGGCTTGCGGCCGATCTTGTCCACCAGCGCGATGGCGACGATGGTGACGGCGATGTTCGTCACGGAGGTGATGACGGTGACGGTGAACGAGTCGGCCTCGGTGAAGCCCACCGACCTCCAGAGGCTCGTGGAGTAGTAGAAGATCACGTTGATGCCGACGAACTGCTGGAAGACCGAGAGCAGGATGCCGATCCAGACGATCGGCAGGAGCCACGCGCGGCCGCCCGTCAGGGTGTGGAGTCCCTGCCGGGTCTCGACGTTGATGGTGGCCTTGATCGCGGCGATCTTCTCCTCGACGGCCTCCTTGCCGCGGATGCCCACGACGTCGCTCAGGACGCTGCCGGCCTTGGCGAATTCGTTCTGCGCCACCAGGTAGCGCGGGGACTCCGGCAGCCGCAGGGCGAGCATCCCGTAGAGGAGGGCCGGCGCGAGCTCGGTGAGGAACATCCAGCGCCACGCCTCGAGGCCCAGCCATGCGACCTCGCCCGCGCCGCCGGCCGCCGCGGCGATGAGGGCCGCGCTGAGGAGCGCGGCGAAGATGCCGGTCACGATGGCGAGTTGCTGCAGCGATCCCAGGCGCCCGCGGCTGTGGGCCGGGGAGACCTCGGCGATGTACGCCGGGGCGAGCACGGAGGCCATGCCGACGCCGATCCCGCCGATGAAGCGCCAGATGATGAGGTCGACGACGCCCACGCACAGGCCCGAACCCACCGCCGAAACCGTGAAGAGCGCCGCGGCGATCAGCATGGCACGGATGCGTCCCTGCCGGTCGGCCAGCGGCCCCGCGACCCAGGCGCCGACCATGGCACCGAGCAGGGCGCAGGACACCGTGAAGCCCAGGAGCACGCTGCTCAAGCCGAACTCGTCGCGGATGGCGTCCACGGCCCCGTTGATCACCGCGCTGTCGAAGCCGAAGAGGAAGCCGCCGAGGGCCGCCACCGCCGAGACCATGACGACGCGTTTCGATGTGGTGTTCAGGACTGTGGATTCGCTCATGCCCGTCATGCTACGCCGGGGCGCCGGGGCACGCTTTAGGCTATAAGCCCCGCCAACCCTCGAGGAGAACCATGTCCCGCCTGCTTGCCCCCATCGTCACCACCGCCGGCCTCGTCGGCGGCTTCAAGACCGCCCGCGCCACCGGGAACCGCCCGCTCGGGGGCGCCGTCCTGGCCGCCGCCGGGGTCGGTGCGTTCGTCCTGTGGCGGCGCGAGGTCGGGCCCGCGCGGGCCGCCGCCCTGACCGGTGTCTACCTCGCGGCGTTCGGCGCGTCGCACCCGCTGGCCAAGAAGATCGGCGCCTGGCCGGCCGTGTACTCGGTCGCCGGCGGGACCGCGCTGGCGTCGCTGCTGTTCGGCTCCGCCCCGCGGCGCTGAGCCGGACCGCTGCGCCGGTCCCAAACTGTCGGGCCCTGCGGCTGTACTGGAGTCGTTCAGTCAGCGGCGCGGTGTGCGGCGGACGGGAGGCGCTGTGGGGAGCGGCCGCCCGTGACGGGGGAACCCGCAGGCACCCGCTCCGAGGGCTGGGCTTCCCATCGGGAACCTGACCGGGCGGCCGCCGCGCTGGGGGGACGGGCATCGCGTCCGGTCAGGTTCCCTCCCGATCCCTGCCGCGGCGCGGTCCCGGCCCGCGGTCGATAGGCTGGGCGCATGCGATCCCCCATCGAGAGCTACCTGCGCCACCTGCACACCGAGCTCTCCCGCGTCACGGACGGGGTCCCGTTCCAGGGCATCCCGGCCATGGCCGCCGCCGACCCCCAGAACTTCGCGATCTGCCTCGCGACCGTGGACGGCTTCGTCTACGAGGTCGGCGACGCCGATACCGAGTTCAGCATCCAATCCATCTCCAAGCCGTTCACCTACGGACTGGCCCTCGAGGACCTCGGGCTCGACGCCGTCGACGGGAAGGTCGACGTCGAACCCTCCGGGGACGCGTTCAACGAGATCTCCCTCGCCGCGGACGGGCGGCCGGCGAACGCCATGATCAACGCCGGGGCCATCACCGCGACGTCGCTGATCAAGGGCTCCGGCGGGCGCGACCGCTTCGCCCGGATACTCGCCAAGTACTCGGACTTCGCCGGCCGCCAGCTGCACGTGAGCGAGCAGGTCTACCGCTCGGAACTCAAGACCGGGCACCGCAACCGCGCCCTGGCCCACCTGCTGCGCAGCTTCGGGATCATCGAGACCGATCCCGAGGCTCCGGTGGAGGACTACTTCCGGCAGTGCTCGGTCCTGGTCAACGCTCGCGACCTGGCCCTGATGGCCGCCACGCTCGCCAACGGCGGGACGCACCCGATCACCGGCAAGCAGGCGCTGGGCATCGAGGCCGTGCAGCGCGTGCTCTCCGTGATGACGACCTGCGGCATGTACGACGACGCCGGGGCCTGGACCAGCGCCGTGGGCATGCCCGCGAAGTCCGGCGTGGGCGGCGGCCTGATCGCCGTCCTGCCCGGCCAGGTCGGGCTGGCCGTGTACTCCCCGCCGCTGGACAGCCACGGCACGTCGGTGCGCGGCATCGCCGCCTCCCAGCGCATGGCCGAGGACATGGAGCTGCACTTCGTCCGGGCCGCGCGCATGGGCAAGTCGGCCATCCGCGACACCTACGACATCACCGACTCCCCCTCCGGAGTGCGCCGCAACGAGGAGGCGGTCGACGTCCTCGTCTCCCAGGGCCACCGGGCGCGCGTGGTGGAGCTCAACGGCGACCTGCTGTTCGCCGGCGCCGAATCCATGGTCCGCGCGGTCTCGACGCTGCCGGACGACGTCGAACTGGTCATCCTGGACGTCCGCCGCGTCGACGAGGTGAGCCAGGTGGCGCTGCGCATGCTCTGCGACCTCCGCGACGGGCTGGCGGCCGACCGCCGGCGGCTCGCGCTCATCGAGGTCGACGGCACGATCGCCGACGCCGTCTTCGGGGAGGACGCGGGCGAGGAGGTCCCGCTGTTCTCCACCCGGAACGACGCCGTGGAGTGGGCCGAGGAATGGATCATCGCCCGGCACGGGGACCCGGGACTGGTCCCGGACTCGGTCGCCGTGCCCGACTTCCCCGCGCTCGCGCCGCTGGACCCCGAGGAGATCGCGGCGCTCGAGGAGGCGATGGAGGAACGCACGATCGAGGACGGCGAGATCATCCGGCGCGTCGGCCAGAAGTTCGGGGGCATCTACCTGATCCTCTCGGGCAAGGTGGCCACGAGCAGCATCCACAATGGACAGCGGTACCGGCACGCCACGCTCGGCGCCGGGATGACCTTCGGCGAGATTGCCCTCGGCGCCACGGCCGGGCAGACGATCCGGGTCACGGCGCAGGGCCGCGTCCGGCTCAAGGTGCTGTCCTCGGAGGCGATCCACCGTCTCGAGGGGGAACGGCCCGAGTTGGCGCTGGACTTCTGGAAGGCCGTGGCCCGCGACGCGTACACCCGCGTGGAGCAGAACCTGAAGGAGGCGGCCGTCCGCGTCCGGGACTGATCGGTAGGGAGACCAACGACACGTTACTTGACTGTTCAACTTTATGTCGGGAACATCGTCGTATGACTTCTTCCCCGAACCAACACCTGCACGACTCGACCCTCACCGCCGCCCGGACGCTGCTGCGGCTGGTCATCGGCTTCCTGTTCGCCGCCCACGGCTGGCAGAAGTACTTCGAATGGACCATCGCCGGCACCCAGGGCGCCTTCGCCGAGATGGGCATCCCGGCGGCCTCGCTGGCCGCCCCCGCCGTCGCGACGCTCGAACTCGCCGGCGGCATCGCCCTGATGCTGGGGCTGCTCACGCGTCCCGTCGCGGCGCTGCTGGCGCTGGACATGCTCGGCGCGCTCGTCCTCGTGCACGCCACGGGCGGGGTGTTCGTCGCGAACGGCGGCTACGAGCTGGTGCTCGCCCTCGGCGCGGCGTCCGCCGCCATCGCGCTCCTGGGTGCCGGGCCGCTCTCGCTCGACCGTCTCCTGTTCGCCCGCCGCCGCTCCGTGCGGGCGTCCGCCGCGGCCTGAACGGTCAGCCGCCGGCGCCGAGCAGCTCCGGGGCCGCGCGCCGGCTGTGCAGCCGCATCTCGAGGTCGTTCATGACGATGGCCGCCAGGTCCTCGAGCGTCGCCACGTCCCGGGGGCCGAAATCCCGCGACTCCGTGTCCAACACGCACAGGGTGCCGAGGTTGTAGCCGTCGGACGTCTGCAGCGGAACCCCCGCGTAGAACTTGAGGCCGAACTCCCCCGCGACCAGGGGGTGGGTGAGCGTGCGGGGATCCGTCGGGGCGTCGTTCACGATCCACGCGTCCCGCTGGAGAATGGCCGAGGCGCAGAGCCCCGGGTCGCGGCCGATCTGCCGCACGTCCGTGCCGACACGCGACTTAAACCAGATGCGGTCCGTGTCCACGACGCTGATGATGGCCACCGGGACGCCGAAGATCCTCGCCGCGAGCGCGGTGATCCGGTCGAAGGCGCCGTCCTCGGGGGTGTCCAGGATCGCCTGGCGGCGCACGGCCGCCATGCGGCCCTCCTCCTCGACCGGTTCCAGCAGGGAACCCGCGCGGTGCCGGACGGACCCGAGGATGACCTCCTGGCGCAGCGCCAGGGACACATCCCGCGCGGAGGGACGGTCGGCCGGGTCGCGCCGCAGCATTGCCTCCAGCAGTTCCCGCCACGCCGGCGACAGTGTCTCCGGGACGCGCGGGGCCCGGAACAGCCGGGCGAGGGCTGATTCGAGCGGCGCGCCCGGATAGACCATCACGCCGGTCAGCCCCTCGAGGAGCACCAGGCCCAGCGAGTAGACGTCGCTGGGCGGGCCGACGGGTTCCTCGGCGACCTGCTCCGGGCTCAGGTACGCCGGCGTGCCGGAGGTCCCGCCCTCGTCGACGACGCGATCCTGTCCCACCGTGGTGGCGACGCCGAAGTCCGTCAACTTGGCCCGGGGCCGGCCGTCGCCGTTCCGGTAGTCCACCAGCAGGATGTTCGCGGGCTTGATGTCCCGGTGCACGATCCCGCGGTGGTGGATGTAGGAGAGACCGTCGGCCAGGTCGTGGCCGATGAGCGCCATGTGCGACGGCGACACCGGCCCGCTCCGCGCGTTGGCGCGGAGATCGTCGCCGAGGATCAGCTCCATGACCAGGTAGGTGCGCCGGTTCTCCCCGTCGCTCAGGTCCGCGCCGACGTCGAGCAGCGTGACGAGCGCGTGGTGGGCCAGTCCCGCGAGGATCTTCGCCTCCGCCTCGTGCCGGCGCAGCTGTTCCACGTCGCCGGGGCGGTCGCGGGAGACCTTCACGGCGACCTCGCGCTCGAGCAGCTCGTCGACCGCGCGGTAGACCGTGGAGCGGCTCCCCCGCCCGATCACCTCCGCCAGCCTGTACCGCCCGCTGAGCAGGCTCCCCGGCTCCATGCCTGCCATGCGCGTCCTTCCGTCCCGATCAGGACGGATCAGGTCCCCCGAAGTTCCTCTGGTGTCCCATCGTGTCCCAAGTTTCACGTGTAAGCCACGGGGCGCGCGCTACAGGCGGGTAACGATGTGGACCCGAACCGTCGGGGCGGGCTGTTAGATTCGGCTCGGGCCGCCGGAACACGTCCGGGTCCCGCCAGGGGAGGCACCGTTGTTCCTGCTTGATTCCGCCACGCCGGGGGCGCCCCGCGACCTCGTGTACTCCGCGAGCGACCTCGTCGTCGCGAGCGAGTGCGAATTCCAGGCGCTGTCCAAGCTGGATGTCCTCCTGGGGCTTCGGCCCCGGCCGGAGTTCGACGCCGACGAGATGCTCGTCCGCGCGGCCGCCCTCGGGGAGGCGCACGAGGCGCACGTGCTCGCGGACTTGGTCGAGCGGTTCGGGACCTGGGACGCCCGTGCCGGAACCGGCGTCGCCACGATCGAACGGCCCGCCGACCGGGGCCGCGCCGCGCTCGCCGAGCGGCACGACCAGACCCTGGACGCCCTCCGGGCCGGCGCCGACGTCGTCTTCCAGGCCACGTTCTTCGACGGGGCGTTCGTGGGTTTCGCGGACTTCATCGTCCGGCAGCCGGACGGACGCTACGCGGTGTGGGACAGCAAGCTCGCCCGCCACGCCAAGGTCACCGCCCTGCTCCAGCTCGCGGCCTACGGGGACCAGCTTCTGGCCGACGGCTTCGCCCCTTCCGACGAGGCGACGCTGGTGCTGGGCGACCTCCGGCACAGCGTCCACCCGCTCCCGGACCTGCTGCCGGTGTACCGCGAACGCCGCGACCGCTTCCTCGCGCTGGTGGGCGGCCACCGCGCCGGCGGCCGCCCCGTGGAGTGGGGAGGGAAGGGCATCACCGCCTGCGGCCGCTGCGACTACTGCGCCGTGGAGGTCGCCGCGCACCGGGACCTGCTGCTCGTCGCCGGCATGAGCCTCGGACAGCGCAAGAAGCTGCGCGGGCGGCGGCCCCCCGTCACCACCATCGACCAGCTGGCGGACCTGCCCGCCGACCAGGCGCGGGGCCCGCTGGCCCGGTTGCGCGACCAGGCCCGCCTGCAGACCGGCACGGACCGCGGCGACGGGACCGCGCCCGGCGTCGACGGCCTCGCCTACAAGGTCCTCGCGGGGCACACGCTCGGTCTCCTGCCCGCCCCCAGTCCCGGCGACGTGTTCTTCGACTTCGAGGGCGACCCGCTGTGGCAGGACCCGGCCGACGGCAGCTGGGGCATCGAGTACCTCTTCGGGGTTGTCGAGCACGACGCCGGGGCCCCGGCCTTCGTCCCGTTCTGGGCCCACACCCGCGCCGGGGAGAAGCGGGCCTTCCTGGACTTCGTGGCGTACGTCGAGGAGCGCCGGAAGGCCTGGCCGGACCTCCACGTCTACCACTACGCGTCCTACGAGAAGACGGCGCTGCGGAACCTGTCGGTCCGGCACACCGCCGCCGAGGAGACGGTCGACGGCTGGCTGCGCGACGGACTGCTGGTGGACCTGTTGGACACGGTCCGCCACTCGTTGAGGATCTCCGCGGACTCGTACTCGATCAAGAAACTGGAGCCGTTCTACATGACCTCCGGGCCCCGCGAGGGCGACGTCACGAACGCCGGCGCCTCGGTGGTCGCCTACGCGCGGTACGCCGCCGCCCGGGACGCCGGCCACGCCGCGGAGGCCGCGGACGTGCTGGCCTCGATCTCGGCGTACAACGAGTACGACTGCGTCTCGACGCTGCGGCTGCGCGACTGGCTCGCGGGCCTCGGCGCGGCGCACGCGGATCGGGGTGGACCTGCCGTCGCGCGCCTTCCCCGGCCGGAGGAGGCGCCGGAGGAGGATCCCCTGCCCGAGGAGATCAGGCTGCGGGAGTATCTGGACGCGCTCCCCGAGACCTCGTCGCCGGACACGGAGCTGGGGCGGGACCAGCGGGCGGTGGCCATGGTCTCGGCCGCCACCGGGTACCACCGCCGCGAGCGCAAGCAGTTCTGGTGGGAGCACTTCGACCGACTCGGCAAGGACACCGAGCAGTGGCAGGACACCCGGAACGTCGTGCTCGTGCACGAGGCCGAGGTCCTCGAGGACTGGCACAAGCCCACGGGGCGGGCCCAGACGCTGACCCGCCGGCTGCGGCTCGCCGGGACCGCCGCGGAAGGTTCCGACCTGCGGGAGGGGTCCACCTGGTTCGCCATGTACGGCCCGCCCGTGCCCGCGGGCATGGAGACCGAGGGGCACCGCGGCGGATCGTTTAATACGCTGATCGAGGCCGTCGGGCCGTCCGGCGACGCGGACGGCGTCGTGCTGCACGTGGCGGAGAGGACCAGGCGGGGCCAGGATCCTTACCCGCAGCTGCCCCTGGCGCTGACCCCGGACCAGCCGATCGCGACGAAGAGCATCGAGGCGGCGTTGAAGGAGTTGGCCAGCACCGTCGGCGGCGCGCTCCCCTCCCTGCCCCGCCACGCCGGACTCGACATCCTGCGCCGCCGCCCGCCGTCGCTCCGGGGCGGCGCGGCGCTTCCTCCCGTCCCCACGGACGCGTCCGGGCGGCACGACTACATCGGCGCCATCACGGCCGCCGTCGCCGACCTCGACCGGTCCTACCTGGCGGTGCAGGGACCTCCCGGCACCGGCAAGACGCACGTCGGCGCCCACGTCATCCACCGGCTCGTGCGGCGCGGGTGGAAGGTCGGCGTCGTGTCCCAGGGGCACAGCACCATCGAGCACCTGCTCGCCAAGTCCCTCGAGGCCGGCCTCGATCCCGAACTCGTCGCCAAGGAGCCCAAGTCCGGCGACACGGGGGTCAAGCCCTGGATCCACACGACCAAGAAGGCGCTCGCCGCGCTGCTGTCCGCCCCGGGCGGCTGCCTCGTGGGCGGGACGGCGTGGACGATGACGGGCGCGAACGTCCCCGCCGGGTCGCTCGACCTGCTCGTCGTCGACGAGGCGGGGCAGTATTCCCTCGCCAATACGCTGGCCGTCGCGCGGGCGGCCCGGAACCTGCTGCTTCTGGGCGATCCCCAGCAGCTGCCCCAGGTGACGCAGGGGACGCACCCGGAGCCGGTCGATGTGTCCGCGCTCGGCTGGCTCTCCGCCGGGCATCCGACCCTTCCCGGGAACCTCGGCTACTTCTTGGCCGACTCGTGGCGCATGCACCCCGCCCTGTGCTCCCGCGTGTCGCGCCTGAGCTACGACGGGAAGCTGGAGTCCGCCCCGGCGGCGCGGCTGCGCCGGCTCGACGGCGTCCCGGCCGGCGTCGAGACCGTCATGGTGGAGCACCGCGGCAACACCACGTCCTCGGCGGAGGAGGCCGCCGAGGTGGTCGACCAGGTCCGGCGCCACCTGGGGCTGTCGTGGGACGACGGCTCCGGCCACGCCCGGCCCCTCGTCGACGCCGACGTCCTCGTCGTCGCCGCGTACAACGCCCAGGTCAACCTGATCCGCTCCGAGCTGGCGCGCGCCGGCCTGGGAGGCACGCGCGTCGGCACCGTGGACAAGTTCCAGGGCCAGCAGGCGCCCGTCGTCGTCGTGTCCATGGCCTGCTCGGCCGCGGCCGAGGCCCCGCGCGGCATGGAGTTCCTGCTGAACCGCAACCGCATCAACGTCGCGGTGTCGCGCGGGCAGTGGCGGGCGGTGATCGTCCGCTCCCCCGAGCTGACCCACCACCTCCCCGGCCGGCCCGATAACCTCGCGGAGCTCGGCGCGTTCGTCGGGCTGTGCGCGGACGGGGCGGCGGCCATGGCCTAGCATGGCCCCATGACAGCGTTCCGAGGGCTCATCGCGTATCCGGTCACCCCCTTCGACGAATCCGGGGACGTGAACTACGCCGAATTCGAGCGCATGCTGGCCTCGCTGGCCGTCTCCGGCGTCGACGCCATCACGGTGCTCGGCAGCTCCGGGAGCTTCGCCTACCTGAGCGCCGCCGAGCGCCAGCGGGTGGTGCGCCGCGCCGTCGACGCGGTCAAGCGGGCCAACCCCGCCCTGCCCCTGTACGCGGGGGTCAGCGCGGTCGCCACGGCGGAACTGCTGGAGCACGTCGCCGACGCCGTCGACGCCGGCATCGACGGGCTCCTCGTCTCCACGGTCTCCTACGTCCCGCTGGACGAGGACGAGGTCGCGAACCAGTGCCGCCTCGTCGCCGCCGCGTCGGAGCTGCCGATCTGCCTGTACTCCAACCCGTCGACCACCAACTTCGCCTTCTCGATCGACCTGATCGCCGAGCTCGCCCGGGAACCCACCATCCGGGGCGTGAAGGAGACCGCGCCGGACACGGACGCCTTCGCGGCCCGGTACGAGCGGCTGCGGCGGCTGGTCCCGGAGGACTTCAGCCACGGCATGAGCGGCGACGCCCTGATCGCCGACGCCGGCTTCGCGGCCGACGCCTGGCACAGCGGACCCGCGTCGGTCCTGCCGGTCCACTACGCCGCGCTGCGCGACGCGCTGGTCGAGGGGGACCCGGCCCGCGCCGCGGCGCTCCGCGACGAACTCGCCCCGCTCCTGCACGAGTTCACGTCGCTGCGGAAGCTCAGCAACCTCTACGCGCTGGCCCGGGCGGCCGGCATCGAGGCCGGGGAGCCGCGCCTGCCGCTCCTGCCCATCGCCGGCAGCAGCCGCCGCGACCTCGCGCGCCTCCTGGAGCCACTCGGCGAACCCCTCTAGGGTTTCCGCGGGATTCCTCCGCCGCCTCCCCCGCGCCACGACGCCCGGCCCGTGCTAGACAGTAACCATGGAAAAGCGCACCCTCGCCGGTTCCGGCGTCCGGCCCGTCGGCCTCGGCTGCATGAACCTGAGCCACGGCTACTCCGCCTTCCCCACCCCGCAGGAGGGGGCCCGCCTGCTCCGCCACGCCCTGGACGCCGGCGTCGACCACCTGGACACCGCCACCCTCTACGGCCAGGGCCGCAACGAGGAGCTCATCGGCGCCGCGATCGCGGGCCGGCGCCGGGAGTACTTCCTCGCCAGCAAGTGCGGACTCGAGATGGTCGACGGACGCGGGCGCGTCGACGGCCGCCCCCACGTGCTCCGGCGCCAGGCCGAGGCGTCCCTGCGCCGCCTGCGCACGAGCCGCATCGACCTCTACTACCTGCACCGCCTGGACCGCAGGGTGCCGATCGAGGAGTCGGTGGGCGCGCTCGCGGAGATGGTCCGCGACGGCATGATCGGCGCGATCGGGCTCTCGGAGGTCTCCGCCGCGACCCTGCGCCGCGCGCACGCGGTCCACCCCATCGCGGCGGTCCAGACCGAGTACTCGCTGTGGACGCGCAATCCGGAACTGGGGATCCTCCGGGCCTGCCGCGAACTCGGCACCGCGTTCGTGGCCTTCAGCCCGCTGGCGCGCGCCTACCTCACGGGCACCCTGACGGACCCGTCGGCGCTCCCCGGCAACGACATGCGCCGCCACATGCCGCGCTTCAACGCCGAGAACTACCCGCGGAACCTCGCCCTGCTGGAGGGCTTCACCGCCGTCGCCGCGCGCCTCGGGACCACCCCCGCGGCACTGGCCGTCGCGTGGGTGCTTGCCCAGGGCGAGCACGTCGTGGCCATCCCCGGCACGACGCGCGCGGACCACCTCGAGGAGAACCTCGCGGCCGAGCGCCTGCAACTCGACGCCGCGACGCTCGCGGAGCTCGACGGGCTCATCAACCAGCGCACCGTGCACGGCCACCGCTACAGCTCCCTGCAACGGGCGACGATCGACACCGAGGACTTCCCCGGCGCGGAGGCGTAGCGCCGCGGGGCGGGGACACGGCCCCATGGCCTAGAATCAAAGGTCGAATCCCCCGCGCCCCGGACCCCCCCTCCGCGTTGCGCCCTCCCCTCCCCAGGCCGCGCGACCCGGCCGGAAAGCAGTCGATGCGCCCCACCGACCACGCCGCCTCCGTCTGGGCCGACCAGCAGCGGTTTCGGTCCTCGCCCGCATGGAAGCTGCTCTCGGCGGCGCCCTGGACCCTCGCGTTCCTGCGGGCGGAGTTCACGCAGGCGCGGCCGCGGATCCCGCTCGAGGAGTTCCACGCCGCGCTCGACGCGTTCCTCAAGCACCTGCGCGCCGAGGGCGCGGGGCTCGGCGAACAGTGGGGGGCCCCGCAGTACGCGGACGCGTGGGTGCGCTCCCGCTTCCTCTCCCGGCCGCTGGTGGACGGCCGGTTCACCTACGAGCCCACCGCGCACACGGCGCGCGTCCTGACGTTCCTCGAGGGGTTCTCCGGCGCCGGCACCCACCTCAACTCCTCGCGCCTCAATACACTGCTCACGAGCATCGAGGCGCTGGCCCACGAGACCGACCCGGACCCGCAGGCCCGCATCCGCCAGCTCGAGGCGGAGATCGCCGACCGCCGCGCCCGGATCGCGCGCCTGGAGTCCGGTGGCGACCCCGACCTGATGCCCGACGACGGCGCCGTGGCCGCCGCGCGCTCCGTCCTGGACCTCGCCTCCCACCTCCCCGCCGACTTCAAGCGCATGCGCAACGGGGTGCGCGAGATGCTGCACCAGGTCCGCCGGGAGATCATGGAGTCCTCCATGGCCAAGGGCGTGGCCGTGGGCCAGGTGCTCGAGGGAGACCGCCAGCTGCGCGGCACGCCCGAGGGCGAGACCTTCCGCGGGTTCACCGAGTTCCTCAACGACCCGCAGCGCCAGGCCCGCTTCCGGCAGGCCGTCAACGAGGTGCTGGAACGGGACTTCGTCGACGGGCTCACCCCGCAGGAGCGGCACACGCTGGCCAACCTCCTCCGCGAGCTCCGCCGCCAGGCCGGCGAGGTGCACTCCAGCTACGGCAAGCTCTCCGAGAGCCTGCACGCGTACGTGCAGTCCGACGAGTTCCGCGAGTCGCAGCTGCTGCGCAAGTCCGTCCGCGCGGCCGAGCTCGCCGTCTCCGCGTCGCCGGCGCTCAGGGCGCGCACGTCCGCCGCCGCGGTGCGGCTCTACTCCCCCGCGTTCACCACGGTCGCCGGGCTGGGCATCTTCGATCCCGCGGAGCACGTGGCCCCGCCCCGCCTGGCCGACCCGCCGGCGCTCACGGAGGCGGACATCCACCGCACCCCGTCGACGCCGCAGGCCGACCCCGCCGCGCTGCGCGACGCCGTCGCGCGGGCCCGGCGGCACGCCGCCGGCGACGCGACTCTCGGCGCCGCGTTCGCCGCGCTGCCCGCGGACCAGCGGCACCTCAACAGCCTGCGCCACCTGGTGCAGACCGCCCGGACGACGGGCGAGCCGATGGACCCGAGCCGCTACGAACGCCTCCCCTACCTCCAGGTCGACGGCAGCGAACGCGCCGCCTACCTGCCCGTGATCACCTTCGCGAAGGACCCCGCATGAGCACCGCCACCACGGAATACGACGCGCCGCGCGCGCACCGGCACGACGACGGGGCCGGGGACCGCGCCGAGCGTCGGCTCTTCGACGGGGACACGGGCCGCTTCGAACTGCCGCTGCGGCAGGCCCTCGTGCGGCTGCTGCGCGGGCCGTACCTGGACGGCGCCGCGGATCCCCGGCTGTGGCAGCTGGTGCTGGACCGCCGCGCGGACATCGGCGCCTACGTGGCCGAGATCTTCCTGGTCCTGAGCATCGACGCCGACCGCAAGATCGCGATGCTGGTCCCCGTCGACGTCGAGGCGCCACACACGACGGCGATCGCGCCGCGCAAGCCGCTCAAGCGGGAGGAGACGCTCCTGGCGCTGCGCCTGCGCCTGTTGCTGGACCGGCACGCGGGCACCGGCACCGACCCGGTGATCAGCCGCGCCGGCGCCCGGGAGATCCTCGAGGAGCACGCCCGTCCCGGCGCCGTGGACGACAAGCGGCTCGAGGAGCTGACGGACGCTTCGCTGGCCCGCCTCGCGGCCCTGAAGCTCGTCCTGCCCACCGAGCTCGAGGACGAGTACCGGGTGTCCGGCGCGCTCGCGCTCGCCCTGCCGTTCGACACGGTCGAGGAGATCCCCGCGTACCTGGCCGCGCTCGAGCGCGCCGCCGGGGATCCGGTCCTCGGGCTCGCGGACGCCGACGCCGACACCACCGAGGAGGAACTGTGAGCATCGCCACGACCCTGCCCTTCGGCGAGGCCGCCAACCCCGGCCAGCACCGGCTGAGCCGCATCCAGGTCATCAACTGGGGCACCTTCCACGGGAGACACA
The DNA here is from genome assembly GCF_041877255.1 of Arthrobacter halodurans. NCBI lineage: Bacteria > Bacillati > Actinomycetota > Actinomycetes > Micrococcales > Micrococcaceae > Arthrobacter > Arthrobacter halodurans. The sequence goes on along the minus strand of NZ_JBHDLJ010000010.1, from coordinate 105,407 downwards.
GCCTCCACGTGGACCGCGACGGGACGCTGCTGACCGGGCACCCCGGCGTCGGCAAGTCCACGCTGTTCGACGGCATCGGCCACATCTTCCACGCGGCGCCGCGGCTCAACGAGTCCGCGCACGAGGCCTCGACCCGCAAGGACCGGCGCACGACCTACTCCTACATGCGCGGCCGGCGCTTCAAGACCGAGACCGGCACGCTGTACCAGCGTCCCGGCGCCACGTGGAGCGCCGTCGCGCTGACCTACGAGGACGGCCTCGGCGGGCGGACCTGCATCGCCGCGCTCTTCGACCTGCCCGCGAACGGGCTCGAGGGCCAGGTCGGCAAGCACTACGTCATCGGCGACCGGACGCTGGACACGGCGGCGCTGGAGGACCACGGCCCGCGCCGCTTCTCGCCGTCCAGCCTGCAGAAGTCCCTCCCGGGGTTCGAGGCGTTCGACACCCACAAGACGTTCGTCGAGCGCTTCCGCCGCCGCCTCGGCATCAACAACGACAAGGCGTTCTCGCTGCTGCGCACGCTGCAGAACGGCAAGGGCCTGGACCGGGGCGTCAACCAGTTCTTCCGCTACGAGGTGCTGGAGGTCCCCTCCACGCTCCAGGCCGCCGCCGGCGCCGTCGAGGACTTCAGCCACCTGCGCGGCATCCGCCGCCAGCTCGAGGAGGCCCGCGCGCAGCGCGACGCCCTGGAGCTGGTGCCCGAGCAGCACCGGCGCCACCTCGAGCTGACCGCCGAGCTGGAGCGCACCACCGAGCTCGCCGACACGCAGCTGCCCCTGTTGCGCGACCACCTGGCCGCCGAGCTGCTGGACTCGCAGGCGCGCGACCTGAGCTCGCGACTGTCCGCCAACCGGGCGGACATCGAGGCCGCGGCGGAGGCGAAGCGCGCGCTCGAGGAACGCGCCCGCTCGCTCCAGGAGCAGCACGACTCCCACGGCGGCCAGGCCGTCCACACGCTGGAACGCGAGCTCGAGGCCGCCCGCGAACGCCTGGCCGAGCGCGAGGCCGTCGCGGAACGGCTCCGGCACGAGCTGGGCGCGGCCGGCGTGAAGCTGGATTGGTCCTCGACCGGTCTCGACGCCGCCCGCCGCCAGGCCGCGGTGACCGCCGAGTCGCTCGAAGGCGTCGCGAAGGACGCGCGCACGCTGGAGTACGAGGCCATGGCGGCCGCGATGGAGGCCCGCGACCGTGGCCGGAAGCTGGCGGTGGAGATCGATTCCTACGCCAAGCGCGGATCGAACATCGACGGACTCTCGGCGGCCGCGCGCCGGCGCATCTGCTCGGAGACCGGGATCTCCCCCGCCGACCTGCCCTTCGGCGGCGAACTCGTGGACATCGCGCCGGGCCACGGCGCCTGGCGCCCGGCCGCGGAGAAGGCGCTGCGCACCCTCGCGACGACGCTGCTGGTCCGCGCCGGCGACCTCGAGGCCGTCACGCGCGCCATCGACGGGCTCGAGGGGTTCGGCCGGCTGCGCTGGGTGGACATCTCCCGGGCGCCGCGGGCCGCGGAGCCCGCCCCGGGCGACCTCGCCACCAAGCTGGAGTTCAGGGCGTCCGACGCCGGCGACTGGCTGCGCGCCAAGGTCGCCGCCGATTTCGCCTTCGCCTGCGTGGACACCGACGCCCAGATGCACCGCCTGGAGCGGTGCATCTCGCTGGCCGGGACCATCAAGTCCGGGCGCGGCTCCTTCGAACGCGACACCCGCCCCGTCGCGGCCGCGGACTACCTCCTGGGATTCACCAACGAGGAGAAGATCGCCGAGCTTCAGGCCCGCGAGCGGACCCTCGCCGACGCACGGCACGCGGCCGAGGAGCTGGCCGGCGAGCGCGGACGCTCGAAGGACGACATCGTCCAGCGGCTGGCCGCCCTGAAGCGGCTCGCGGCCGACACCCGGTCCTTCTCCTCGCTGGACGCGGCCGCGCAGGCCGCGGCCGTCGCGGACCTGGAGTCCCGTATCTCCGACGCCATGGACGCCAGCACCGACCTGGCGGGCCTGCGCGAGTCCCTCGGCGGGGCGCGCGCGGAGCTCGAGTCCGCCGTCGGACGCCTGGCCGTGTTGCGCAGCGAGACGTCGGGGCTCGAACGCGGCGCCGCCGCGGCCGCCGCCCAGCTCAAGGCCGCGCGGCAGCGCGGGGCCGCCGGGGCCCCCGAGGAGTGGGCGGACGGGGAGCTGCGGTCGCGGGCCGCGCTGGCCGACGTCGCCGGCCGGCTGGACGGGGCGAGCGTCGCGGAGCTCGATGCCGCGGTCTCCGCCGTCGCGCTGGAACTCGGAGAGCGCCGCACCGCGCTGCGGCAGTCGCTCTTCGCCACCGAAACGGCGCTGACGGACACGTTCAAGCAGTTCGCCCGCGACTTCGGGCCCGGCGCCACGGCCTCCTTCGGCACCGGCGTGGACAGCGCGCCGCACTTCGTCGCACTGCACCGCGACATCCTCGAGGAGGGCCTGCCGCAGCGCGAGGAGGAGTTCCGCGAATACTTCTCCCACCGGTCCTACGAACGCTTCTCCGATCTCCTGCAGCTGCTCGAGGAGGAGCGCCGGGCGATCGGCGAGCGCATCCTGCCGCTGAACCAGATCCTGGCGGACGTGCCGTTCGAACACGGCAGCCGGCTGCGGCTGGAGGTCCGAACCACGATTCCGGACGAGGCCCGCGACTTCCGCACGGCCCTGAAGGACGCGCTCGGCAACGCGTACGCGCGGCGCGGCGCCGAGGAGTTGACCGCCAGCTACGAGGCGCTCGAGCGGCTCGTCGACGCGCTGGACGACTCCTCCCGGATGGCCTGGCGCGACACCGTGCTGGACGTGCGCCAGCACGTGACCATCAGCTGCAACGAGCACAAGGCGAACGGCGAGGTGGACACGGGGCTCGAGCCCGGCACGCTCTCCGGCGGCGAGGGACAGCGCTTCACGTCCTTCATCATGGGCGCGGCGCTGGCGTACCAGCTGGGGTTCGCGCTGCAGGGCTTCACGACCTACGGGACGGTCATGATCGACGAGGCCTTCATCCAGGCGAACTCCGACTACGCGGCGGCGGGAATCAACGCGCTGCAGGAGTTCGGCTTCCAGCTGCTGCTCGCGGCCCCCGAGGACAAGATCGACCTGTCGCGGCACCTGGGGTCGGTCACGGACATCGTCAAGCACCCCGGCTCGAGCGTCTCCGGCTTCGTGGAGTCCGGGCTGTCCCCGGCCATCGCGACGGATATCGTGCTGCGCTAGCCGGTGTTCGCGCGGATGTTGCGGACGCGGTCGATGTGGGTCTCCCTGCACAGGCCGCCGGCGGGCCGGGCGGTCCACCGCGCGCCGCGGCGTGCGCGCCGTCCGGCCCGCCCTGGCGTAGATTCACAGGCGAGCCTCACCTCTCGGCGGGTGGCGGCGTCTACGAGGTGATGAACATGAAACCGCCCTTCGAACAGGTCGTGGAGATCCACGGCGCCACGGTGCTCCGGGTCTGCCGCGCCGTCCTCGGCCCCCGCCCGGAGAGCGAGGACGCGTGGTCCGAGACGTTCCTCGCCGCGCTCCGCGCCTATCCGGGACTTCCGCCCGACGCCAACGTGCAGGCCTGGCTCGTCACCATCGCACACCGCAAGGCCCTCGACGCCGTCCGCGCGGCCGGGCGCCGCGCCGTTCCGGTCGCGGACGTGCCCGAGCGGCACTCGACCATCGGGATCGTCCGGGACCGCGACGACGCCCTGTGGCGGGCGCTGGCGGCGCTGCCCGAGCGCCAGCGCCTGACCGTCGCCTACCACCACGTCGCCGGCCTGCCCTTCCGGGAGGTCGCCGAGATCCTCGGCGGAACGCCGGAGGCCGCGCGCCGCGCGTCGTCCGACGGCATCCGGGCGCTGCGCTCCGCGCTGGGCGGGGCGCGCCCGGCCTCGACCGTCCCCGCTCCCCCGACCGCGAAAGGAACACCATGAACCCCCACGACACTGACGCCGCGGAACCCGCGGAGGTCTCCACCTGGCTCGGCACCGCCCTGGGCGCGCCGGCCGGAACGCTCGGCCGGCTGCGCGCGCGGCTGGCCGCGGACGCCGACGCCGCTGGCGACCTCGACGTCGCCTACCGGATCGTGGAGTCGCCCGTGGGACCGCTGCTGCTGGCGGCCACGCCGCTCGGGTTGGTGCGGGTCGCCTTCGCGGCCGAGGGGCACGCGGCGGTCCTGGCGCAGCTGGCCGGGCGCATCGGCCCCCGCATCCTGGAGTACCCGCCGGGGCTGGAGGACGCCGCGCGCGAGCTGGCCGAGTACTTCGCCGGCGACCGGACGCGCTTCGACATCCCGCTGGACCGCCGGCTGTCCAAGGGCTTCCGGCTGGCCGTCCAGGAGCGCCTGCCGGACATCCCCTACGGGCACACGGCCAGCTACACGGAGCTCGCCGCGGCGGCGGGCAGCCCCCGCGCCGTGCGCGCCGTCGGGAGCGCCTGCGCCACGAACCCGCTGCCCGTCGTCGTCCCCTGCCACCGCGTGCTGCGCAGCGACGGGGGGCTCGGCGGCTACATCGGCGGCACCGACGCGAAGACCGCGCTGCTGGAACTGGAGCGGGCCGCATGAGCACCCTCTTCGGCGACGAGTTGCTGGAACGACCCCGCCGGGAGATCGCGCCGGGGGCGATCCACCTGCCCGGTTGGCTGGGACTGGAACAGCAGGCGTGGATCGCGGACCGCTTCCGCGACTGGGCCGCCGGGCCCGTCCCGCCGCGGGGCGCGAGGATCGGCGGCCACGAGATGTCGGTGCGCACCGTCTGCCTGGGGTGGCACTGGCAGCCCTACCGCTACACGCGCGAGGCGACCGACGTGAACGGCCGCCGCGTGCTCGAGATGCCCGACTGGCTCGTCCGCCTGGGGCGCAAGGCCGTGGCCGAGGCCTACGGCCCCACGCTGCCGGACGGTTCGCCGTCCGCGGGGTACACGCCCGACGCCGCGCTGGTGAACCACTACGACGCCACGGCCAAGATGGGCATGCACCAGGACAAGGACGAACGGTCCCCGGCCCCGGTCGTCTCGCTGTCCATCGGCGACGACTGCCTCTTCCGCTTCGGCAACACACGGACGCGGGGGAAGCCCTACCGCGACGTGGAGCTACTGTCCGGGGACCTCTTCGTGTTCGGCGGCGCCTCCCGGCTGGCCTACCATGGCATTCCCAAGGTCCACGCGGGCACGGCCCCGGACGGCTGCGGCCTGGCCACCGGCCGGATCAACATCACCCTGCGCTCCACCGGGCTGGACGAGACGCGGGCGGACACGGAAGGGGCGCGGCAGTGACGGAGCATCCGGCGGGGACCGTGCTCGGCGACGACGGGCTCGCCCGTCCGCCCTGGGCCAGCACCGATCCCCTGCTGCGCGACTACTACGACACCGAATGGGGCCTGCCCGTCCGCGACGAGCGCGGGCTGTACGAACGCATCAGCCTCGAGGCCTTCCAGGCGGGGCTCTCGTGGGCCACGATCCTGCGCAAGCGCCCCGCCTTCCGCGCGGCGTTCGACGGCTTCCGCCCGGACACCGTCGCCGCGTACTCCGACGCGGACGTCGAACGGCTGATGGGCGACGCGGGCATCGTCAGGAACCGGGCGAAGATCCTGGCGGCCATCACCAACGCCCGGGCGACCGTCGCGCTGCGCGACGAAGGCGGGCTCGTGGAATTCGTCTGGTCCTTCCGGCCGGAGACGACGCCGGAACCGCGCACCTTCGACGACGTGCCGACCAGGTCGCCCGAATCCCTCGCCCTGTCCAAGGCGCTGCGGGGAAAGGGCTTCGCCTTCGTGGGTCCCACCACGATGTACGCGCTCATGGAGGCCATCGGCATCATCGACACGCATCTGGTCGACAGCCACCGCCGCGGTTCGTCCGGCGTCTGGCCCGCGTGAGCGCGGACCCCGGAACCGGCACCGGGCGCGCCCGGATGATCCGCGCCCGCGGAGGACTCGCGGCCGGGCCGCTGCTCGGGGCCCTGGCCGCCCACGCGATCCCCGGGGTCGACGTCGTGGACCGGTCCGCGGGCACGCACCGCCGCGCCGTCCCGTTGGCGGGCGGATACCGCGCCGTGACGCTGTCGGCGGACGCGGACGGGGTGCGGGTGCTCGCCGCGCTCCGCGGCGGGCCGCCATCGGATGCGGCCCGCCCTGCAGCGGACGCGGGCCCCGACGCCGGGGAGGCCCGGGAGTTGGAGGGACTCATCACGCGCTGGCTGGACCTGGACACCGACCTGGCGCCGGTGAACGCGTCCCTGCGGCGCGATCCCGTGCTGGCCCCGCTGGTCTCCGCACGGCCGGGGCTGCGCATCGTGGGTTACCTGACCCACTTCGAGGCCGCCGCCACCACGGTTCTCGGTCAGCAGGTCTCGCTGGCCGCCGCCCGGACCTTCGCGGGTCGCCTGGTGTCGGCGTTCGGCGCGGACGGGCCCGGCGGGCTGAGGCTGTTCCCCGAACCCGGCACCATCGCCGCCCTCGACCCCGAGGAGTTGCGCGCCGCCGTCGGCGTCACCCGCGTCCGGGCCCGCACCGTGCACGCCGTCGCCGCCGCGCTCGCCGCCGCGTCCGCGCCCGTCGGAGGGCCGCCGGGCCGCGAAATCGGCCACGGTGGATTTCCGCTCTCGCGGGCGGAGCTGCTGGCGTTGCCGGGCATCGGTCCCTGGACGGCGGACTACCTGGCCGTGCGGGCGGCCAGGGACCGCGACGCGTTCGCGCCCGGCGACCTGGTGCTCCGCCGCGCGCTCGGCGGCATCACCGCACGGGAGGCCGCGGCCCGGGCCGAGCGGTGGCGCCCCTACCGGGCGCATGCCCTGTTCCACCTGTGGACCGCCGCGGCCTATCCCTGACGCGGGCCCGCGGGCGGAAAGCGGCAACCCGCGGCTAGTCCGGGAAGATCTGCCCGATGGGCTCGCGCTTCTCGGCCTGGAAGGTGTCCTCGGCGCGCCCGAACGCCCAGTAGGCAGACAGGGACATGCGCCGGCGGTCCACACCCTTCTCGTCGGCCAGATAGCGGCGCAGCGCCTTGACCATCTCCCGCTCCCCGTGGGCGAACACCTGCACCTGGCCCGGCAGCCAGGCGCCCTCCATCACGGCCGCGGCCAGCAGCGTGCTTTCGGGGGTGAAGACCCCGCCTCGGTGCAGCCAGTGCACGGCGACGCCGGGAGGGGCCGCCAGCGCCAGCTCGTCCGCGGGCCCGGCGACCTCCAGGTACGCGATGCCGCGCGCCGAGTCGTCCATGGCCTCCAGCGCCGCGGCGATGGCCGGCAGCGCGGACTCGTCGCCGGCCAGCAGGTGCCAGTCCGCGTCGGGGTCCGGGCGGTACATGCCGCCGGGCCCGGAGAAGCACACCCTGTCGCCGGGCCGGGCAGACGCGGCCCAGGGGCCGGCGATGCCGTCGTCGCCGTGCACCACGAAGTCCACCTGCAGGGTCCGGGCCTCCTCGTCGACCCGGCGGACGGTGTAGGTCCGCCGCACCGGCAACTGCTCGGGCGCCAGCCGCGCGCGCAGCGCGTCGAGGTCGTAGGGCGGCTCCAGGCCGAGCGCCGGATCGGCGAAGAGCAGCTTGATGTACTTGTCCGTGGCGTCCTTGTTCCGATAGGCGGCGAATCCCTCGCCGCCCAGCGTCAGGCGCACCATGTGCTCACTGAGCGTCTCCGACGCCAGCACCTCCAGGACCACCTGGGGGCGCGGCGGCCGTGCAGTGGGTGGAACGGTCATGCGGCGTTCTCTCCTTCGGGTGTCGGCGTGCTCCGGCGTGTCGTTCCTTCCCAGCCAATCCCACCGCCGCGCGCAACGCAAACCCGCGGCGCGCAACGCAAACCCGCGGCGCGCGCCGCACCGCCCCGCGCGCCGGCCGCGCGCCGGCCGCGCGCCGGCCGCGCGGGATAGGATGGGGGCAGCTTCACGAGATGCGGCCAGCCACGGGCTCCGACCCGGCCGCACACCAACCCCATGCTTCACGGGTGGTTCGGATGACGAAAGCGGTCCGGCCCACAAGGCGCCGGGCAAGAGCAACGGAAGGTGTCCACCATGGGCTTTCACCTATCAACCACGGGCGCCGACGCGCACTGTTCCTCCGTGGACTCCGGACACGGACTGTGCCCGGCGCGGCTGCGCGGCGCGCTGGCCGACGCGACCGCCTGGGAAGCGGTCCACGTCGTCGTCTCGGTCCCCGACCAGCGCGTGGTCCTCCACACGCGCGACGGCCGCCGGCTGGGATTCCACACGCACGACGCCCTCCGGGTCGAGGCGCGGCTGGCGCCGCGGCGCGCCATGGACGCGGCCGCCAACACGCGCCGCTGTGTCTGGAACCGCAGCGCGGACATCCTCGGCCTGCCCTCCGACCCGGCACGGCACGCCGGTCGCGGCTACGTCAGTCTGGCCCGGGATCGGCTCGCGCCGTGCGGGTTCGCCCACGATGCCGGGCTGGCCGCCGCGTTCGACGCCGTCACCGCGGGACTGCGGGCCACCGATCCGTCGCGGCCGCGCCACGGGTAGGCGTCAGCGGAACACCGGATCCCCGAGGAACTCCCCGAGCGCCTCCCGGCGGTCGGCGGGAATCCGCAGGACGCGCGACTCGGCGGCCGAGAAGAAGGCCAGCGTCGTCGTCGCCTTGACGCAGAGCTCGCCGCCGAAGGGGTCGCGGAACTCGTAGCTCATGTCGAAGCTGGCCGGCTTGACCGCGGAGACCCACACGTCGACGTCGGCCGGGACGTTGCGGTAGTCCAGCGGGCGCACGTAGCGGATCCGGTGCTCCACCACGAGGGTCTGGGTGCCGTCGGGGACCGACGAGAAGAGGTCGACGGCGGGGGCGTTGCCGGGTTTGCCCGTCCCGCCGGGCACGCCGAAGGACGCGATGCGCGCCTCCTCCATCATGCGCACCAGATTCACGTTGTTGATGTGGCCGTAGGCGTCCATGTCGCTCCAGCGCATGGGGATCTGAACCCGCAGCCGGCGGCCGCTCACCCCGGCTCTCCGGTGCGCCGCTCGTCGGCCTCGACCAGGCCCAGCTTCTCGAGCTCGGCGATGATCTGCGCGCCGTCGGTCGCATAGACCCACGGGACGCCGGGGGTCGAGTCGACGGTGCCCTGCGAACGGCCGCCGGCCAGCACGGCCTCCGACGGGGTCAGCTGGCGGATGACGATCGCGCGCACGTTCTGCGGGTAGCGCTTCGCGAACTCCGCGTAGATCTCCGGGTCGTGCTGCCCGTCGTCGCCGACCAGCAGCCACCGCATGGTGGGGAACTCGGAGGCCAGCCGCCGCAGCTGGTCCACCTTGTGCTTCATGCCGGAACGGAACCAGCGACCCTCGGTCGGCCCCCAGTCGGTGAGCAGCAGCGCTCCATCCGGGTACAGGTTGCGGGACAGGAACCGGGCCAGGGTCGGCGCCACGTTCCACGCGCCCGTGGACAGGTACAGCACGGGCGAGGCGCTGCGGGCGCGCATCAGCCGCTCCATCATCACGGCCATCCCCGGCGTCGCGGCCCGGGCGTGCTCGTCCAGCACGAATGAGTTCCAAGCGGCCAGGAACGGCCGCGGCAGGGCCGTGACCATCACGGTGTCGTCGATGTCGCTCAGGAGGCCGAAGTCGACGTCGCCGTCCACCACGAACACCTCGGCGACCGAGGGTTCCGAATCCTCGCACCGGAGGGTGATGGAGTGCCATCCGGGCGTCAGGGACGCGGGGATGCGGGCGTCCAGGACGCCGCCGCGGTCGGCGTCGACCGTGAACTCCTGGCCGCCCACCGTGGCGACGACCTCGGCGAAGGGAATCGGCGAGGCGATGAAGTTCCGCCAGCCGCGCACGCCGTCGGAGACGATCCGCGCGTCGAGCTCCCCGTTGTCGAACGCCCCCCGCGGGGCCAGCACGATCCGCGCGAACACGCGGACCCATCCGTCGTCGGCGCCGGCGAGGCCGTAGCCCCGCGACGGGAGGACGTTGACGGCCATGCCGCGCCCGCGCGCGTTGCGCTCGCGGAACGCGTGCCACGAGTCCTCGAGGCGGACACCCAGGTGTTTCGTGGTCTTGGCGATGTTGGCTTCAGGCATGTGGCAAGTCTTTCACGTCCGCGGCGCGACTGTCAGACTGGGGCCATGGACCGCCTGACGCCCGAACAGCGTTCGGCGCTGATGGCGCGCATCCGGGGCAAGGACACGGGACCGGAACTGCGGGTCCGGAGGATCGCCCACGCGGCCGGGTACCGCTTCCGGCTGCACGGGCAGCTGGCCCGCCGGGCGGCCGCCGCCGCCTCGCGCCGGGCCCCCGATGTCCGGCTGGCCGGAGGGCGGCTCCCGGGGAAACCGGATCTGGTGTTCCCCTCGCGGCGGAAGGTGGTCTTCGTCAACGGCTGCTTCTGGCACGGGCACGACTGCCCCGTGGGACGCCGGGCCCCGGCGTCCAACGCGGAGTTCTGGGCCGCCAAGCGGGCGGGCAACGCCGCGCGCGACGCCCGCCACGAAGCATCGCTGGGCAGGCTCGGCTGGCAATCGCTGACGCTCTGGGAGTGCCAGCTCAAGGACGCCGACGCCGTGCTCGGCCGCCTCGACGAATTCCTCGGCCCCTCCCCCTAGCGTTTTTCTACTCCACGTCGAAGAATGGTGGCCATGATGTTCTCCCACGCAGACGACAACCCGGTCCTCGTCCTCGACGCCGAACAGTGCTGGCGCCTCCTCGACCACTCCAAGCACGGGCGGATCGCCCTGAGCGTGGGCGGGGAGGTCGACATCGTCCCCGTCAACTACGCGGCGGCCGACGGCAAGATCTACCTGCGCACGGGCCCCGGGACCAAGCTCGCGGAGCTGACGGTGAACCCCAAGGTCGCCTTCGAGGCCGACGGCATCCTCAGCGAGGAGGCGTGGTCCGTGGTCATCCGCGGCCGCGCCCGCTCGCTGGAGACCGAGGCGGAGATCGCCACGGCCCGCGGGGCCGGCGTCGTGCCGTGGGTCCCGACCGTCAAGGAGTCCTGGGTCGAGATCGTCCCGGCGCAGATCACGGGCCGCCACTTCCAGCTGGGACCGCAGCCGGAGATGTTCGACGAATACTAGGCCCGCGGCGCCGCCTCAGCGGAACGCGGGGATCCCCGTGAGCTTCTGGCCGAGGATCAGGGTGTGCACCTCGTCGGTCCCCTCGTAGGTGCGGACCGACTCGAGGTTGTTGGCGTGCCGCAGCGGCGAGTACTCCAGCGTCACCCCGTTGCCGCCCAGGATGGTCCGGGCCTCGCGGGCGATCTTGATGGCCTCGCGGCAGTTGTTCAGCTTGCCCACGGAGATCTGGTGGAGCTGGAGCGTGCCGGCGTCCTTCATGCGCCCGATGTGCAGCGCCAGCAGGAATCCCTTGTTGATCTCGAGGGCCATGTCGACGAGTTTCAGTTGGGTGAGCTGGTACCCGGCCAGCGGCTTGTCGAACTGGAGGCGCTCCCGCGAGTAGGCCAGGGCGGCCTCGAAGGAGTCGCGCGCCGCGCCCATGGCGCCCCACATGATCCCGTAGCGGGCCTCGTTGAGGCAGGAGAACGGGCCCTTGAGGCCGACGGCGTGCGGCAGGACGGCCTCGTCGGGCAGCCGGACGTCGGTCAGCTCGATGTCGCACTGGATGGACGCGCGCATGGAGAGCTTCTGCGGGATCGGCGTCGCCGCGTACCCGGGGGTCTCCGTCGGGACGACGAACCCGCGGATCCCGTCCTCGGTCTGCGCCCAGATCACGGCGACCTGCGCCACGTTGGCCAGGCCGATCCAGCGCTTGGACCCGTTGAGCACCCACCCCCCACCCTCGCGCCGGGCGAACGTCTTCATGCTGGAGGGGTCCGACCCCGCGGTGGGCTCGGTCAGGCCGAAGCAGCCGATCGCCTCGCCCGCCGCCATCCGCGGCAGCCACTCGAGCTTCTGCTCCTCGGAGCCGTGCTTGTGGATCGCCGACATGGCCAGTGAACCCTGCACCGAGACGAAGGTCCGCAGCCCGGAATCGCCGGCCTCGAGCTCCGCGCCGGCCACGCCGTACTCGACCGCGGACCGTCCGGCGCAGCCGTAGCCGTCCAGATGCATGCCGAGCAGGCCGAGCTTCGCCATCCGGGGGACGATCTCCAGCGGGAAGACCGCCTCGTCGTACCAGCGGGCGATGTGCGGCTTGATCTCCGCCGCCACGAACTCCCGCACCGTGGCGCGCAGCGCCAGCTCGCCGGGCGTGAGCAGGGCATCGAAGTCGATCAGGTCGGACGGGTCGGCGGTGGTGGTGTCGGGGCTGGACATGGCGGAGGCTCCTCGGAGGCGGGACGGTGCGTCACCGGATGGTGGATCATTGGATGGCTGGACGACGGACGTGCGGGACGGGATGCGGAATGGACGGGGCGCGGACGCGCGCCGGGGCGTTATCCACCGGACGGCGCCGCGGGGTGCGAGGGCGCCGCGGGGTGCGAGGGCGCCGCGGGTTCGGCGGACCCGGCTGGCGGGATTCCCAGCCAGTCGAGGACCTCGCGCGTGTGCTCGCCGAGGCGCGGCGGGGCCCGGGTGGGCGAGACCAGCGGCGGTTCCCAGGTGGCGGGGTGGCGGATCTGGCGGCCGACCGCGGTGCCCGCGGCGTCGTGCACGTCGATCGTGGGCTCCAGGCCCAGGGATTCGGCGAACGCGATGCCCTCGTCGATCCCGGCGACGCGCCCGGCGGGGATCCCGGCCGCCGTAAGTCGCTCCTGCCATGCGGCGGCCGGGGCGGACGCCAGCGCCGCCTCCAGCAGCGGAACGAGCTCCCGGCGGTGCGCGACCCGCGCGCTGTTGGTCGCGAAGCGCGCGTCCTCGGCCACAAGCGGCACGCCGAGTTCCGCGCACAGGCGGCCGAACTGCCCGTCGTTGCCGGCGGCGACGGCCAGGGGGCCGTCCGCGCAGGCCAGCGCCTGGTACGGGACGATCGAGGGGTGTTCGTTGCCCATCCGCCCCGGAACGACGCCGGCGCCCAGATAGGCCTGCGCCTGGTTCGCGAGCGCGCCCTGCAGGCTGGAGAGCAGGTTCACCCGGACGTGGCTGCCGCGCCCGGAGCGGTCCCGGGCCCGGAGCGCGGCGAGGATGCCGATCGTCGCGTCCTTGGCCGTCAGCACGTCGACCAGGGCGACGCCGACCTTGTGCGCCTCGCCGCCGGGGTCCCCGGTGATGCTCATGAGCCCGCCGACCGCCTGGGCGATGAAGTCGTAGCCCGGCAGGTCCGCGCCGGCCTCCGCGCCGAATCCCGAGATGGACGCGTAGACGAGGCCGGGGTTCCGCGCGGAGAGTTCGGCGTAGCCCAGGCCCAGCCGGGACAGGCCGCCGGGCTTGAAGTTCTCCACCACGACGTCGGCGCGCAGGGCCAGCCGGCGGGCCGCGGCGAGGCCGTCCGGGTCCGCGAGGTCCAGCGCCACGGATTCCTTGTTGCGGTTCACCGACTCGAAGTAGGTGGACCCGGTGGCGGAGAACGGAGGCCCCCAGCCGCGGGTGTCGTCGCCCGTTCCGGGGCGTTCGACCTTGATCACGCGGGCGCCCAGGTCCGCGAGGGTCATCGTGCACAGCGGTCCGGCGAGGACGCGGGAGAAGTCCGCGACCAGCACGCCGTGCAGCGGCAGCGCGGCCGGGGCCGCGGCGCCGACGTCGTCGTCGGGCTCGATGCGTGGCACGGGGCTCCTTTCGGGTGGTCCACGTCCCACGCTAGCCCACCCGGCACCGGCCGGGGCTACACCGACCGCCGCAGCGGAACCTCCTTGATGCAGACGACGCAGAGGAACGCGAGAACGGCCACCGCGGCGGAGATCAGGAAGATCGCCGCCGTCGCCTCGCCGTAGGCCCCCTGGACGATGGACTGCATGTTCGCCGGCAGCGCCGAGAAATCCATCGACGAGGATCCGCCGACCGGGCTGCCGGCACCGTCGGGCGAGACGAGGTGCGCGGCCGCGAGTCCGTCGAGCGTCAGCGCGCCGACGCGGTCCGAGAGCACTGAGCCGAGGACCGCGACGCCGGCCGCGCCGCCGATCGAGCGGAAGAACGCCACCGACGAGCTGGCCGTGCCGATCTGGGTGACCTTGACCGTGTTCTGCACGGCGAGCACCAGGTTCTGCAGCATCATGCCCATGCCCAGCCCGTTGAGGAGCATGCCGAGGGCGAGGATCCAGTAGGGGGTCGCCTGGTCCATGGTCCCCAGCAGCCCGAGCCCGCCGATGTTGAGCAGCGAGCCGACGACGAGGAAGACCTTCCAGCGGCCGAAGCGGCTGATCAGCTGCCCGGAGAGCACCGAGCCGACGAGGTTGCCGAGGATCATCGGCAGCGTGAAGAGGCCTGCCTCGGTCGGCGTGGCGCCGGCGGAGAGCTGGAAGTACTGGCCCAGGAACGCGCCGGAGCCGAACATGCCCACGCCGATCGCGATCGAGGCGACGATGGCCAGCGCGGGCGTCCGCTGCACGATGATCTTGAGCGGGATGACCGGCTCGGGCACCCGGGACTCGACGAACAGCAGCGCGGCCACCATGAGCAGCGAGGCGCCCACCATCGCCAGCGTCTGCCAGGAGCCCCACGCGAAATGCCCCGGCTTGCCGACGAACGACACCCAGATGAGCAGCGTGCTCACCGAGGCGGTGACCAGCGTGGCCCCCGCCCAGTCGATGTAGACGCGGCGCGGCACGTGCACCAGATGGAGGGTCTTGTGGATCAGGACCATCGACACCAGCGCCAGCGGAATGCCGATCCAGAACGTCCAGCGCCACCCGAGCGGCGTGTCGACGATGAAGCCGCCGAGCAGCGGACCGCCCGCGGTCGCGACGGCCATGACGGCGCCGAAGTACCCGGAGTAGCGTCCGCGCTCGCGCGGCGGGATGATGCTGCCGATCACGGCCATGCCCATCGCCGTGAGTCCGCCCATGCCCAGCCCCTGGACGACGCGGGCGGACATCAGCATGGGGATGTTCTGCGCGAACCCGGCCAGCAGCGATCCGGCGACGAAGATGAGGATGCCGACCTGCGTGAGGAGCTTCTTGTCGAAGAGGTCCGCCATCTTGCCCCAGATCGGCGTGCTGGCGGCGTTGGCCAGCAGGGCCGCGGTGATGACCCACGCGAAGTCCGTCTGGGTGCCGCCGAGCTCCGCCATGATGGTCGGCAGTGCGATCGAGACGACGGTGGCGGCGAGCATGGCCGCGAAGAAGCTGGCCAGCACGCCGACGAGGGCGCGCAGGACCTCCTTCTGCGTCATCTGCGGCTTGTCGGCCAGGGCCTCCCGGATCGGCGCGGGGGTCCCGGATTCGTGGGCGGAGGTGGCCCGGTCCGCGGCGCTCACGTGGCGGCCTGCCTGGGCTCGGGACGGCTGGCGGCGTCGCGGGAGAGGCCCTCGCGCAGGACGTCCGCGAGCTCGTCGAGCAGGGTGACGGCGTCGCGGGCTCGGGCCTCGTCCCAGTTGTCCAGGAGCTCGGCGAGCAGCTCGGCGCGGTGCGCCGTCGACTCCTCGACGGCGGCGCGGCCCGCGCCGGTCAGGCGGAGCAGCTGGGCCCGCGCGTCGGCCGGATCCTGATCGCGGAGCAGCATGCCGGCGGACTCGAGCTCCGCCACATGGCGGCTCAGCGACGCGGGACCGATGCCCAGCGCGCGCGCGATGTCGGTGGCGCGGACCGGCTCGTTGTTGTGCACGCGCACCAGCACGGCGAGCGGTCCGATGCCGGGCCGGCCGGGCCGCACCCCCGCGTGGGCCACGCATTTGAGGACCTGGTGCAGCGATTGGACGCTCTCCACCAGGTCGAGGGCTGTCGGACGTTCGAGCGGCACGGGCACGGGTCCCTTCGGAAGGAAAGTTGATCGGGGCGAATATTGCCTCTAGCAACCATAAGACCGATTAGTTGACCTTGTAAACTAATGTGCGGGACCTCACGGACGTCCCGGCGGCCCCGCACTAGGCTGGAGGCGTGGACACCACCGACGACACCCGCCAGCTCGCCGCCCGCCTCCGCTCGGTGGCCGAGGACGCCGCCGCCGGCGTCGGACCCATGCTCCGCTCGGCGTTCCGCTCCGGGGTCCGCACCGAGAAGAAGACCAACAACCACGATCTGGTCACCGCGCACGACCGCGCGTCCGAGGAGTCCATCGCGCGCCACCTGTTCGCCGCCGTGCCGGACAGCCGGATCCTCGGCGAGGAGGGCGGGCACCGCGGCTCCGGCCGGATCGAGTGGATCGTCGACCCCATCGACGGGACCAGCAACTTCGCACACGGCGTCGCGTTCTTCTGCGTCTCCATCGCCGCGGCGCTCGACGGCGAGCTGCTCGCCGGCGTCGTCTACGACCCCGTCGCGGAGCTGATGTTCTCGGCCGACCGGGACGGCGCCTACCTCAACGGCGAGACGCTGCGGCCGCGCGCCCACGCGACGGAGGCCCAGGCCTCCATCATGACCGACTACCCGTCCGCGGAGGCCCTGCGCATCGACGGGCGGGCCGGCCTGGACGCATTCGCCGAACTCGTGGACACCTACGCGACGCTGCGCCGGAAGGTCAGCGCCGCACTGATGCTCGCGCACGTGGCCGCGGGCTGGGCCGACGTCACCTTGGGACTGGACACGAATCCCTGGGACGTGGCCGCCGGGGCGCTGATCGTGCGGCGGGCCGGCGGCAGCTACCTGCCCTTCGGCTACGACGACGGCGCGCGCCCGGCGCACGAGGCGCCCTGCTACGTGGCGATCGGCCCCGGCGGGAGCGCGCCCACCGCCGTCGCGGTCGTCGAGCGCCTCGTCGCCGCCCGCAGGCGCGCGGGCTACACCCGCGGCTAGCACCGCGGGCGCGGGCGCCGGCCGGGGCGGGAACATCGCCCTTTACCCCCAACCGCCGCCCGCATAGGCTCAGGTCATGCCCGTAATGTTGCGCACGATCGAGACCGCAGTCCCTTCGACGATCCTCCACCAGGACCAGGCGCGAGACGTCTTCGCCGCCCAGCCCGGGCTGACCCGGCTGGGACAGCGGCTCGTCGCCACCTCCTTCGACTCCGCGGCCATCCGCACGCGCTACACCGCGGTCGACGAGATGAGGCTGGACTCCGGCAGCGAGGATCCCGTCTTCTTCGACTCCGCGTCGGGCCTGCTGCTCAGCCCGAGCACCAAGGTCCGCAACGCGGTGTTCGCCCGGGAGGCGGGGACCCTGTTCGTGGAGGCCGGGCGCAAGGCGCTCGACGCGACGGAGGGCCTGGGTCCCGGCGACGTCACCCACGTCGTCACGGTGTCCTGCACCGGCTTCTACAACCCGGGGCCGGACTACCAGCTGGTGCGCGCGCTTGGGCTCGCGCCGTCCGTGCAGCGCTACCACCTCGGCTTCATGGGCTGCTACGCGGCGTTCCCCGCGCTGCGGGCGGCGAAGCTGTTCTGCGAGGCGGATCCGGACGCCGTGGTGCTGGTCGTCTGCGCCGAGCTGTGCTCGCTGCACGTGCGGACGTCCAACAACCCGGACACCATCATGGGCTCGGCGCTCTTCGCCGACGGGGCGGCCGCGGCGATCGTGACGGCCCGGACGGACCTGCCCGGCGGGGCGGCGGCGTTCTCCCTGGACCACTTCGAGACCGTCCTGACGCCCGTCGGGGAGGACTCGATGGCGTGGAACATCGGCGACGAGGGGTTCGAGATGGTGCTCGGCACCTACGTGCCGCACATCATCGACGACCATATCGTCGGGGCGCTCGAGCCGCTGCTGGCCCGCGACGCCAGCCTGGGCGGCGTCGAGTTCAAGGACATCCCGCACTGGGGCATCCACCCGGGGGGCCGCGCGATCCTGGACCGCGTCGAGAAGCGGCTGGGATTGTCCGAGGCGCAGCTCGAGCCGGCCCGGCGGGTGCTGCGCGACTACGGCAACATGAGCAGCGCGACCGTGCTGTTCGTGCTCAAGGACATCCTGGACGGCGGCGGGGAGGGGCGGGTGTGCTCGATGGCGTTCGGACCGGGACTGACGGTGGAGACGTCGCTGATGACCCTCCTTCCCGCGCATGCCGGGGCGTAGCGCCCGGCTGCCGCTCGCCCGGCGCGCGGTCGACGCCGTCGAGCTGATGGACGGCCCGGACTGCGACCCGGAGGCCCTGCGCCGGACCTACGCGCGCTTCCCGTGGGTCAACCGCGGGCTCGCCGGCTGGGGGCGGATCTACGCGGACCTGCTGCGTCCCGCGCTGCCCCGCGACGGGACCGCGACACTCCTGGACATCGGCTGCGGCGGCGGCGACGTCGCCCTCGATCTCGCCCGGCGCGCGGCGCGGGACGGCATCCGCCTGCGGATCGTCGGCATCGACCCGGACGAGCGGGCCCGGTCCTTCGCGGTCGCCGCGGCCCGGCGGGCGGGCGTCGGGCCCGAGCGCGTCGAGTTCCGCGCGGCCACCAGCGCGGATCTCGTGGCGGAAGGTCTCGCGTTCGACGCCGTCGTGTCCAACCACGTGCTGCACCACCTCGACGGCGCCGCGCTCGCCGGCCTGCTCGCGGACACCGAACGGCTGGCGCGCGGAATCGCCGTGCACAACGACATCCGCCGCTCCCCCGCCGCCTGGCTGCTGTTCTCCGTCGCCGCGCTGCCCCTGGCGCCCGGTTCCTTCATCCTGCACGACGGATTGGTGTCCATCCGCCGCAGCTACACGACGGCGGAGATCGCGGCGGAGGCCCCGGACGGGTGGGCGGCCAGACGGCGCCGGCCGTTCCGCAACCTGCTGGTGTGGCGCGCGGGGCACCCCGGTGCGCCACGGACACCGCGGGGGCCCGCGTGATCGACGTCGCGATCGCCGGAGGCGGACCCGCAGGACTCAGCCTGGCCATCCTGCTGGCGCAGGCCGGGGCGGAGGTCAGGGTCCTCGAGCGGCGCGGGTCGGCCGCGGAGGGCTCCCGGGCCATCGGCCTGCACCCCCCGGGGCTGGACGTGCTGGACGCCGCCGGCGTCGGGGACGCTGCCGTCGCCGCGGGCGTGCGCATCCGCGGCGGCCGGGCCGTCGCCCGGAACCGGACGGTCGCCGGGCTGGACTTCGGCGTGCTCGGCGGAGCGCACCCCTACGTGCTCGCCCTGCCGCAGGCCGTGACCGTGCGCCTGCTGGAGGACCGGCTGGCGGAGATCGCGCCGGGCGCGCTGCGGCGCGGCGTGTCGGTGCGGGGCGCGGAAGGGTCGCCGCGGGGCGACGGCGTCGCGGTGCGCCTGGACGGACACGGCGGTGGAGCCGAGCCCCCGGCAGGCCTCCTGCGCGCCCGGTACCTGGTCGGCGCCGACGGGACGCGCTCGGCCGTCCGCGACACGGGCGGTTTCGCCGCGTCCGGCCGCGGGTACCCGGACCGCTACCTCATGGGGGACTTCGCCGACGACTCCGGGTTCGGACCCACGGCGGTCCTGTTCCTGCACGAACGCGGCATCGTCGAATGCTTCCCCTTGCCCGGCGGCGTGCGCCGGTGGGTCGTGCGGCTGGGGCGGCGCGACGACCCGGGGCCCTCCGGCGGCGCCGGCGCCGGGGACGGCGCGCGGACCGACCCGCGCTGGCTGACGGAGGAGATCCTCCGGCGGACCGGGCGGCGCGTCGACCCGGCGGGCAACAGCATGCTCAGCTGGTTCGCGACGCGCCGGCGCACCGTGGAGACCATGGCCGCCGGCCGGACCGTCCTCATCGGCGACGCGGCGCACGAGGTCAGCCCGATCGGCGGCCAGGGCATGACCCTGGGCCTCGCCGACGCCGCGGAGCTGGCGGGCCTGCTGCTGGCGGACCGGGAGCCGACGGAGGCGGAGCTCGCCGCGTTCTCGCGGCGGCGCCTGGCCGCGGCGCGGTCCGCCGGGCGGCAGGCCCACGTGAACATGGCGCTCGGCCGCCCGCTGCCGGGCCCCCTGTTGCACGGGCGCAACGCGCTGATCCGGCAGGCGCTGCGGAGCCGCCCGCTCGCGGACGGCATCGCGCACCGCTTCGCCATGCGCGCCTGAACCGCGCGGCCTACGCGTCCAGGTGCGTGGGCGCGAACATCCGCAGCAGCGTCTCGACGACGACCACGTTCGGACCGTCCGCGGCGAACGACTCCTCGAGCGCCGCGCGGACGCCTCCGGGCTCCACCCGCCGGGCGGGGACCCCGAAGGACTCGGCCAGCGCCACGAAGTCGGGGCGCGCGAGCTCGGTGGCCGTGGCCTTGCCGAACGCGCCGACCATGTATTCGCGCAGGATGCCGTAGCCGCCGTCGTCCACGATCAGCCAGGTGACCGGGACGTTGTGCTGCCGCGCGGTCGCCAGCTCGGCGATCGAGTACATGGCCGACCCGTCCCCGGAGACCGCCAGCACTCGGCCCTCCAGGCCCTTTTCCCCGGCGACCGCGAGGCCCACGGCGCCGCCGATGGCCGCGGGGTAGCCGAACCCGAGGCCGCCGGCGCCCTGCGCGGAGTGGAACTCGCCGCCGCGCGCGTCCCAGCAGCTCCAGCCCCAGTAGGCGGAGATGGTCATGTCCCAGAAGGTCTGCATCGCGTCCGGGACGGCCGCGCGGATGTCCGCCATGAACGTCCGCTCCTTGTCCAGATCCTGGGCGTCCAGGCGGGCCCGGACCTTTTCCAGCGTCCCGGCGACCAGGGCCTCCGGCGACACGCCGCCCCAGTCCGGACCCTCCGCGGGGTAGTCCTCCGCGCCGGCGGCGACGAGCCGTCCCAGCGCGTCGTCCAGGTACTCGAGCGCGGCGCGCGCGTCGGCCCGGATGCCCAGCGCCGGGCGGTTCGACTCGAGGACCCGGGGCTCGGCGTCGATCTGGATCAGGCGGCCCCGCGGCTCCAGCGTGAAGTAGTTGGAGGTGACCTCGCCCAGCGAGGACCCGACGACGATCAGCACGTCCGCCTCCTCCAGCACCTCGGTGGTGTGCCGGTCCTCGACCCACGACTGGAGGCTCAGCGGATGCGTCCAGGGGAACGCCCCGTTGCCGCCGGGCGAGCAGACGACCGGGGCGCGCAGCTTCTCCGCGACGCGCAGCAGCGCGTCCCGGGCGCCGGCGCGGCGCACGCCGCCGCCGGCCACGATCGCGGGGCGCTTCGCCGCCGAGAGCCAGCGGACGGCCTCCTCGACCAGCTCGACGCGCGGCGGGTGCTCGTAGGCCTCGGCGAGGGCGTCGGCGACGGGCGGCACGAAGACGGGGGCCAGCAGGACGTCCTGCGGCACCTCCACCCACACGGGTCCCTGCGGGACAGTGATGGCGTCCGCCCAGGCGTCCTGGATCGCCGACGGGATGCCGGAGGCGTGGTGCACGGTCCGCTGGCTCTTGGTGACGTTGGCGGCCGAGGCCTTCTGGTCGTCGAGCTGGTGCAGCATGCCCTTGCGGCGCGCGCCGAGCCCGTCCAGCGGGATCTGGCTCGCGACCACAACCATCGGGACGCCGGTCGCGTAGGCCTCCTGCAGCCCGGCGAGGCTCGTCAGGGCGCCGGGGCCGGTCGAGAGGAACAGGACGCCGACCTCCCCGGTGGCGCGCGAGTAGCCGTCCGCGGCGAACGCCGAGTTGTTCTCCACGCGCGAGGAGACGAAGTGCAGCCCGGAGCGGCTCAGCGCGTCGAACAGGCCGAGCGCGTGCTGGCCCGGGATGCCGAACACGGTGCGCGCGCCGAGCGCCTCGAGGGTCTCGATGACCAGGTCCCCGCCGTTGCGGCCGGCCTTGTCGGCGGCGGCCGTTGGGGCCCCGACGCGTGTTCCGGTGGTGTCGGTGCTCATGAGGCGTCCTTCGTTGCGGTGGCGGCGCGGCGGTCCGCCATGAGGGTGACGAGGTCGTAGGCGACGTGGGAGGCGGCCACGCCGGTGATCTCGGCATGGTCGTACGCGGGCGCGACCTCCACGACGTCGGCGCCCACCAGGTTCATGCCGCGCATGCCGCGGAGGATCTCCAGCAGTTCGCGGCTGGTGATCCCGCCGGCCTCGGGGGTTCCCGTGCCGGGGGCGTGGGCCGGGTCCAGCACGTCGATGTCCACGGAGATGTAGAGCGGCCGGTTGCCGATGCGGTCGCGCAGCTTCGCGACGACCTCCGCGACGCCCTGGTGGTAGACGTCCGCGCTGGTGACGATCCCGAAGCCGAAGCGGCGGTCGTCGTCGAGGTCCTTCTTGCCGTAGAGCGGCCCGCGGGTGCCCACGTGGGAGATGGCCTCGGTGTCGAGGATGCCCTCCTCCACCGCGCGCCGGAACGGGGTGCCGTGCGTGTACTCGGCGCCGAAGTAGGTGTCCCACGTGTCCAGGTGAGCGTCGAAGTGCAGCATCGCCACCGGCTCGCCGGCCCGCTCGGCGGCCGCGCGGAGCAGCGGGAGGGCAATCGTGTGGTCGCCGCCGAGGGTCAGCAGGGACGCGCCGTCGGCCGTGAGGGCCAAGGCGTTGTCCTGGACGGTCTCGATGGCCTCGTTGATGTTGAACGGGTTCACGGCCATGTCCCCGGCGTCGGCGACCTGGACGTTCTCGAAGGGGCTGACGTCGAGCGCCGGGTTGTAGGGGCGCAGCAGGCGCGAGGACTCGCGCACGTGGTTGGCGCCGAACCGCGCGCCCGGGCGGTAGGAGACGCCGGCGTCGAACGGCACGCCGACGATCTTGATGGCGGCGTTGGAGACCTGGTCCAGGCGCGGCAACCGGGCGTAGGTCGCGGCGCCCGCGAAGCGCGGGATGCGCGCGGAGTCGATGGGACCGATGTTCCCGTTGGCCTCGATGCGGATCTCTTCCATGGTTCTCCTCTGCTGGCCGGCGGCGCGTCCCGGGCAAGGCGCCCGGCGCGGGGTGCCCGGCGCGGGGTGCCCGGCACTGTCGCCAGTTGTCCAATAAGCAACATTCGTTGCATTGAATGCTATTTGTGGCGGGCGTTACAGTCAAGGCCGACTCGCCTAGGGTGGGGGCGTGAGCTACGACGGCAACGAGTCGGGCGCCGAGTATCCGGCCCGGCGGATCAGCGTTTCCACCGGCGCGCCCTTCGACGTGTTGCGCCGTCGCCTCGAGGCGCTGGTGCCCGCCTTCGAGCCGGAGCGGATCCGGGCCGCGGTCGCGCGGGGCGCCGGCTGGGAGCAGCTGAGGCGCGAGGCCGAACGGGACGCGCCCTACGGGCTGTGCCGCTTCCGGACCGAGGATCCCGGCTGGCTGATGCGGCCGGCCGGCAGCGACACCGCGAGCGTCACGTACCTGATCGGCAGCCTCACCCTGCAGGCGCGGATCTTCCGCCTGTGCCCGGCGGCCATGATCCACGTCCCCCTGCGGCTCGAGCTGCACGAGGACCGTCGGGGGCGCGCCGTCGTCGGCTTCGAACAGCCGGGGGCTCCGCTGGCCGCGTTCGGCATCAACAAGGTGACGCAGGCCGGGCGCGAGCTGGACCGGATGCTCGGGGACCTGCTGGAGGCGCTCGAACTTCCCCGGCCGGGCGCGCTGCGGCGGTAGCGGCCGGGACATCAGCTCGATGCGGCGGGACGAACCGCCGGTCCCGTCACCTCGTCACGTGGCGGGTTGCGTGGAACCGGGGAGGACCAGGCTCATGACGTCGGACAGGGTGATGACGCCGATGAAGCGCCCGTCCTCCATCACCGCGGCCAGCTGCTCCCCGGCGCTGCGGATCCGGGCGAGCGCCTCGTACACGGGCGTGGCGGCGTCGAGCCGGAAGGCGGGCCTGGCGATCTCGCCCACGCGGCGCTCCGGCGGCTCGAGGAGCGTATCCCGGACATGCACCACCCCCGGCGCTCCGCCCGCGCCACCCTCCACGAGGATCCGGAGATGCCGCGACCGGGCCGCCGCCCCTTGGAGGTCCGCCATGGTCGCGTTGCCGGACACGGCGGTCGGCGTGCCGCCCGGGGCGATCAGCGACTTCACGGTGAGCTTCTGCAGCTCCAGGACGCCTGACAGCTGGGTCCTGAACGAAGCATCGAGGGCTCCCGCCGCGGCGGAGTGCTCCACGAGGTGGCGGATCGTGTCGGCGTCCTGGCCGCCGACGGCCGCGCTCTCGACCGGCGTGACCCCGCTCATCGCAACCAGCCGGTTGGCCACCTCATTGACCCAACTCAGCAGGGGACGGAAGCACCAGATGAAGCCCCGCGCGGGAAGTCCGATCAGCTTCGCGGAGATCTCCGGGTGCGCGATCGCCCAGGACTTGGGTGCCATCTCCCCCACCACGAGGTGGAGGAAGGTGACGAACAGCAGCGACAGGGCGAAGGCCGTCCCGCCGGCGACGCCCTCCGGCACGCCCCAGGAGGCGAACACGGGTCCCAGCCAGGCGTCCACGGCCGGTTTGGTGATGGCCCCGAGGGCGAAGGTGCAGGCGGTGATGCCGAGTTGCGCCCCGGCGAGCATGATGGTCAATTCGTTGATGCCGCGCAGCGCGGCGCGGGCGGACCGGCTGGTGGCGGCCTCCGCTTCCAGCCGGTGGCGGCGGGCGCCCAGCAGGGCGAATTCAATGACGACGAAGAACGCGCTCAACACGATGAGCAGCGTGGTCACAATTGTCACGGACAGTGGATCCGTCATCGTGTCTCCTCCTGGCTCGGCTCGGTGTGGACCGGGGCCTGCTCGCCCGACTCCGCGTCCGCCTTCTCCGGCGCCACTTCGCGCAGGTGCACGAGCAGCTCGCTGGGCACATGCCGCTCCACGTCGATGACGTCGACCGCGAGCACCCTGTGGACCGGTTCGTCCAGCACGAGGTCGCGGGGATCGCCGGGGAGCGCCACCGTGACCCGCTCGCCGACGACAGGCAGCTGTCCGCGCGCGGCGATGAGCAGTCCCGAAAGGGTTTCGTAGTCGCCCTCGGGCAGCTCGTGGCCGATGGCCCGCTCCACCTCGTCGACGTGGACGCCGCCGCTCATCCGCCAGGTCGCGTCCCGCTCCGCCTCGATGGTCGGGGGCGCCTCGTTGTCATGCTCGTCGGTGAGTTCGCCCACGAGTTCCTCGGCCAGGTCCTCGATGGTGATGACACCCGTGAATCCGCCGTACTCATCGATGACGCAGGCGAGTTGGTTGCGCGACCGCATCAGCTGCTCCAAGGCATCGGGCAGGGACATCAGCGTCGGCAGGACGAGCGGGGGGCGCATAACGGTGGTGACGGACGCGTCGCGGGGAACGGCCGCGTCCAGCAGATCGGCGAGCTGCACGACCCCGAGCGGCTCCTCGGTGTCCGAGACGACCGGGTACCGCGTGTGCGCCTCGGCCATCAGCGCGCGCACCTGGCCAATGGTGGTGTCCGGGGTGACGGTGCCTACCTGGAACCGCGGGATCATCGCGTGTTCGATGTCGCGGTCCGGAAAGTCGAGGACGCGGTCTATGAGCATCGACAGGTCCTCGGGCAGGTCCCCACTCTCGCGGGAGTCGGCCACGATCCGGTCCAAGTCCTCCGCGGTTGCCGTGGTGTCGACGTCATGGACGGGCTCCACGCGCAGCGCCCGCAGCAGGGCGTTGGCGGCGTGGTCGAAGACGGTGATCAGCCACCCGAAGACCGTGAGGTAGACGGTGGTGGACCGCGCCAGCCCGCGAGCCAGTGGTTCCGGATTCGCGATCGCGAGATTCTTCGGGTACAGCTCACCGAAGATCATCTGCACGACGGTCGCGATGACCAACGCGGCCACCGTGCCGACGGAGATGCTCACCGCCGCAGGAACCCCGATTCCCCCGAGCAGCACGCCCAGCGACTCCCCGACCAGGGGTTCGGCGACATACCCCACCATCAGACCCGTGACGGTGATGCCCAATTGGGCGCCCGAGAGCATGAAGGAGGTCCGGCGGGTCACCTTCAGTGCCCGCTGGGCCGCCACGTCCCCGGCCTCGGCGCGGGTCGCCAGCCGCGTCCGATCCACCGACATGTAGGCGAACTCCTGCGCCACGAAATAGCCGTTGGCGGCGATGATCGCCAGAATCACCAGAATGCCGACCAACAGCGTGAGCGCCGCCGCGATCACCGGCGCGGCCCTCCGCCGCCACCGGCCGCCGCCGGCTCACGCCCGCGGCCGCCCAGGGGGCCCGACTCGACAGAACGACGATGACCGGGGGCGTCGGCGACCCCCAAGATGGTACTCAGCTGGACCAGCATCCTTCCTCCGGTGGTGGGACATCGGTGGCCCCACTGTACTGACGGAAAATGAGAAACCGACCGGTTCCGGCGGACTGGAGGTGCCCGTGCCCGCTAGCTGGATGCCGCGGGAACCAGGGTCCAGAGGACGACGGATTCGCTGTCGGTCGGGTTGATCCACGAGTGCGGCTCGCGGCCGGGGAAGGTGACGGTGTCGCCGGCCTCCAGCTCGAAGCGCTCGTTCGAAAAGATGATGATGAACCGGCCGGAGACCACGTGCAGCACCTCGGCCTCGCAGTCCACGGAGTACAGCTCGGACTCGCCCTCGCCGCGCGGTTCGATCACGGCGCGGATGACCTGGAGCCGCCGTTCGGAGCGCGCCGTGAGCAGCCGCTCCACGATGCCCCGGCCGCCCAGCGAGATGCGCGGGGCGTCGCCCAGGCGGACCACGTGCGTCTCCGGCTGGGCGAACAGCTCCCCCACCGACACGGACAGCACCTGGCACAGCGTGACCAGCGACGCGACGGAGGGCGACGTGAGGTCCCGCTCGACGCGGGACAGGAACCCCTTGGTCAGGCCCGTGGAGGCCGCCACCTGCTCGATCGTCAGTCGCTGGGCGTGGCGGGCGGCGCGGATCCGCGATCCGATGGCGATCGGCGCGTTGCTGGGCTCGACGGGCAGGGCCTTCATGGGCGTGGTTCTCCGGGCTGGGCGGGCGGCGACGGGCGTCGGCGCCGGGGCGGATGCGGGCGGTCTTCGGCGGGCGGGCGTGACGGACTGCCGATGCAGGACAGCTTAGGTCAATTGACGTGTTAGCCGAATCACACTAGCCTAATGCGCAACATCTGTTTTCTCTGAGAAAACACACCCCCCGACGCACGACAGAAGGGCAAGAACTTGGACTTCATCAACGCGGCCATCGTGGTCGCCTATCTGGCCGCGATGCTCCTGTTCGGCTGGTGGGGCAAGTCCCGCACCAAGAACTCCAGCGACTACCTCGTGGCCGGCCGCCGCCTCGGCCCGTTCCTCTACACCGGAACCATGGCCGCCGTCGTGCTCGGCGGCGCCTCGACCGTCGGCGGCGTGGGACTCGGCTACCGCTGGGGCCTGTCCGGGGCGTGGCTGGTCATCGCCATCGGCATCGGCGTCCTGCTGCTGAGCCTGCTGTTCGCGCCGACGCTCCAGCGGCTGAAGATCTACACGGTCTCCCAGATGCTGACCCTGCGCTACGGAAGCCGCAACGCCACCCACGCCTCCGCCGTCGTCATGCTGGCCTACACGTTGATGCTGTGCGCGACCTCCACCGGCGCCTACGCGACGATCTTCGTGGTCCTCTTCGGCTGGGAGCGCTGGATGGCCATCGCGATCGGCGGCGCGATCGTCCTGGTGTATTCGACCATCGGCGGCATGTGGTCCATCACCCTGGCCGACCAGGTCCAGTTCGTCATCAAGACCGTCGGCGTCTTCGCGCTCATGCTGCCGTTCGCGCTCAACGCGGCCGGCGGCATGGGCGGCATGCGCGCGCGCCTCGAAGAGTCCTTCTTCGAGTGGGACGGCATCGGAACGCAGACGATCATCACCTTCTTCGTCGTCTACACGCTCGGCCTGCTGATCGGCCAAGACATCTGGCAGCGCGTCTTCACCGCCAGGACCCCCACGGTCGCCCGCTGGGGCGGCGCCACCGCCGGCATCTACTGCGTGCTCTACGGCGTCGCCGGCGCGGCCATCGGGATGGCGGCGCGCGTGGCGCTGCCCGCGATCGACGTCGAGAACCTGGGCAAGGACGTCGTCTACGCGGAGGTGGCCATGAACCTGCTGCCGGTCGCTGTGGGCGGGATCGTCCTCGCGGCCGCCGTCGCGGCCATGATGTCCACCGCGTCCGGCGCCCTGATCGCCGCCGCCACCGTGGCGCGCACCGACGTCACGCCCTTCGTCGCCGGCTGGTTCGGCAAGGACATCGAGGTCAACACCGGCCGGAACCCGGAGCACGACGTCCGGGCGAACCGGCTCTGGGTCCTCGGGCTGGGCCTGGTCGCGATCGTCCTGGCCATCATCGTGAAGGACGTCGTGGCGGCGCTGACCATCGCGTACGACATCCTCGTCGGCGGGCTCCTGGTCGCCATCCTCGGCGGGCTGGTCTGGAAGCGCGGCAACGGCGTCGGCGCCGCCCTCTCCATGGCTGCGGGAACCGTCGTGACGCTGACCACCATGATCGTCCTGGAGGTCAACGCCGAACAGCAGTACGACGGCGTCTACGCCAACGAGCCGATATACTACGGCCTCGCCGCGTCCGTCGTGGTCTACCTGCTCGCCAGCGTCCTGACCCCGGCCACGCGGCCCGAGGTGATCGATGCCTGGAACGAGCGCGTCGCCGGCCGGGTCCCGGCGGAGGGCACGAGGGAGGGCGCGGAACACGGCGCCGCGCTCAGGGGCGACACCGCCCGGTAGCCACCGCGCACACGCCCCGGGAGCCGACGGCCCCGCCCGCGCCAGCCGGCACGGGCGGGGCCGTCGGCGTCCCGGCCGCACGCCCCCTCCGGCCCACCCGGTATACTCGGACGCTGAAGGGGAGTAGTTCCAGGCCCGCCCCAGCACCCGGAAACGGTTCGCGAGTACGCGACTCGGGGCGCGACGGCGGCGGAGGACTTGTCGACATACTGGTCACGCAGGCGTGACCCGGCAATCCACCCGGACCCAGTCCGGGCGAGCGAGACCTTCGGCCCGCCGCGGCGGCCGAGGTTCGCTGTACCCCCGTACAGGTCGTCGGCCGTCGCCTCCCGAGCAGTCTCGGGAGCAACGAACCGAACCGAGGACCCCACGATGACACCGGACCCGACACCCAGGGAAACGACCGGCGCCGCCGGCACGCGCGCCGGCACCGATATCCCCGTCCCGGCCGGGACGCGGGCGGGCTCGCCCGATGCGGACCGCCGCACCCCGACCCCGCGCGACCTCCGGCGCTGGCGCAAGTACCTCGCCGACGAGCGCGCCGAGGGAGCCGTCTACCGGGAACTGGCCGCGGACCGCGAGGGCGAGGAGCGGCGCATCCTCCTCGGCCTGGCGGACGCCGAGCACCGCCACGAGCAGCACTGGCTCGACATGCTCGGGGACCACGCGGACCGCCGCGTCCGTCCGTCCCTGCGGCGCGTCCTGCTGCGCTTCCTCGCGCGCCACTTCGGCTCCGTGTTCGTCCTCGCGCTGGCCCAGCGCGCCGAGGGCAACTCCCCCTACGCGGTGGACCAGGACGCGACGCGCCAGATGGCCGCGGACGAGCTGGTGCACGAGGAGGTGGTCCGCGGGCTCGCGACCCGCGGGCGCACCCGGCTGTCCGGGAACTTCCGGGCGGCGGTCTTCGGCGCCAACGACGGGCTCGTCTCCAACCTGGCCCTGGTCATGGGCATCGGCGCGACCGGCGTCTCCAGCGCCCTGATCCTCTTCTCCGGCATCGCCGGCCTGCTCGCGGGAGCGCTGTCGATGGCGGCCGGCGAATACGTCTCGGTGCGCTCCCAGCGCGAGCTGCTCGCCGCCTCGCGGCCCACGCAGGCCACGCTGTCCGCGGCCCCGGACCTGGACCTGGACGCCAACGAACTGGTCCTGGTCTACAAGGCGCGCGGCATGAACGACGAGGACGCCGAGCACCGGGCGGCGGAACGCATGGGGTACTTCTCGTGCGACTGCAACCCCTCGATGTCGCTGCAGCCCGAGCGCGAGGCGGACGACCAGCGCGAGCACGAGACCATCGGCTCGGCGCTGGGTGCCGCCGGCGCGAGCTTCTGCTTCTTCGCTTCCGGCGCGCTCATCCCGATCCTGCCGTACCTCCTGGGCCTCGGCGGGTCCGCGGCGGTCGCGGTCGCGGTGGTCCTCGTCGGCCTGGCGCTGCTGGTGACCGGGGGCGTCGTCGGACTGCTCTCGGGCGCGTCGCCGGCCAAGCGCGGCCTCCGCCAGCTGGCCATCGGCCTCGGGGCCGCCGCCGTGACCTACGCGCTGGGCCTGGCGTTCGGCACCACGGTCGCCTAGGAGGGCGTCGCGCCGCCGTCGAACTGCGCGGCGAGGCGCTCCAGGGTGCGCTCCATGTTGCCCGGCGTCGTGCGGGTGAAGCCGAGCACGCGCAGGGCCCACTTGTGCTTGAGCCGGCTGGCGTCCCAGGTTTCGCGGACGAGCGTGCCGCCGTCGACCGGTTCCAGCTCGTAGCGCCAGCGGTGCCCGCTGAAGTGCCGCCAGGCGATCGTGCGGCCGTCCTCGAACTCGACCACCGTGTTGCTGATCCGGTACGGGACGCCGAGCCGCATGTCCATGCCGAACTCGGCGCCGAGCCGCAGCCGGTCCGGCGAGCCCCCGCGGGCGGCGCGCACCGTGCCGGAGCCGTCGATCACCGGATGCATGGCGGGGTCCGCGAGGAGCTCGAACACGGCACGGGGCGGTGCCGGCACGAGCCGCTGGCGGGACTGGAGGTAGGGGGAGGTGTCCATCGCCCCAGTCTAGGGCCGCGTCGCGGAGGGCGTCCCGGGGCGGGGGCCGGTTCGCGGCGGGGCCGCGCTCGTGAAACGATGGGAGGATGGCCGAATCCGCATACCCGCTCGTCGATGCCCGTGAGATTCTGCGTGTTGTCGGCGGTGCGGCGTTCACGCGGGGCAAGGCCTACGCCAACAGCGAGCGCATCACCGACCTCGCCTGGGACCCCGCCGCCGGGGAACTCGCCGGACGCGTGCAGGGCACCGATCCCGTCGCCTACGCATGCGCGGTATCCCTGGTGGACAAGAAGGGCGCGTGGACGGTCTCCGGCCTTCGCTGCTCCTGCCCGGTCGGCGTGGACTGCAAGCACGGCGCGGCGCTGCTCATCCACTCCAACACGCTGCACCTGCGCTCCCGCGACGTCTTCTTCGAGAACACCGCGGCCGCGGCCACCGCGCCCGCGTGGCAGGAGAGCCTGAACGGGTTGCTCGGCGCGGGCTCCCGGGCGGCCGCCGCCGCGCCCCGGACCCCGGGCCGCTCGCACGCGGCCGCCGAACGCGCCGTCCTCCAGGAGATGGCCCTGCAGTTCGACCTCCAGGACACCACCGTGGCCGCGCACCGCCAGTGGGCCCCCGGTTCCGGCGTGGGGCACCAGCGAGCCGCCGCGCACCGCTGGCGGCTTGGCGTGCGTCCCATGGTCCGCTCCGGCAACGGCCGCTGGGTGCGCGGGAACCTGCGGTGGAACACCATCAGCTTCAAGACCTACGGGCTGAACCTCGATCCCGAACAGCACCGCTGGTTCTGCCAGTTCGTGCCCCTCTACCGGGCCAACGGGCAGCTCTACTTCGGCGAGGACAACGACTGGCTGTACCTCGACGAGTTCAGCTCCCCCCTGCTGTGGGCGCTGCTGGCCGAGACCGGCGACCTCGGCATCCGGCTCATCGGCACGCGACCGGACGCGGAGGTCCGCCTCACGGCGCCGGCCGCCGTGGCGCTCGCCGCGCTGCGCGACGCCTCGGGCGCGGCGGACTCCCCGCTGCGCCTCGTCCCCACGCTGTCCATCGACGGCGGGCTCGTGGAGCTGGACGGGCACCGCCCCGCCGGCGCCATCGGCAACCACGGCATCTACGCCGCCACCGACGACTCCGCCGTGGTCCTCCTGGCCCCCGTGGAGGGTCGCCTGGACCCCACGGAGCTCGAGCTGCTCCGCCACCCGGAGGGCATCGAGGTGCCCGCGCCGGAGATCGGGGACTTCCTGGCGAAGGTCTACCCCCGGCTCGGGCGGCGCGTCGCGGTCGTCAGCCTCGACGGGTCCGTGGAGCTGCCGGAGATCCTGCCCCCGAAGCTGGTGCTCAGCGTCGGGTACCCGGGCGGCGACGTCGCCGAGCTGGACTGGAACTTCGACTACGGCCCCATGCCGGTTGACGCCGACACCCGCGACGCGGAGTCGGAGACCGCCCTGGAGAACGCCGCCCTCGCCGTCCTCGAGGACTCGCCCGCGCTGGCCGGCCGGGTGCTGGCGCCGCGGACCCTGCGCGGCCTGGACACCGTGGACTTCGTCCGCCGCACCCTGCCCGCCCTCGGCGAGCTCGACGGGTTGCGGATCGATGTCACGGGGCGGGAGCCGGAATACCGGGAGCTCACCGAGTCCCCCGAGCTGACCGTCACCACCGTGGAGTCGGAGCGCCGCGACTGGTTCGACCTCGGACTGGTCATCGCCGTCGGCGAGCGCCGCATCCCGTTCGCCGAGATCCTCCGCGCCCTCTCCCGGGGGCAGAACCGCATGCTGATGCCGGACAAGACCTACTTCTCGCTGGACCACCCGCTCTTCGACAAGCTGCGCGAGCTCGTCACCGAGGCCGGGCACCTCCAGGACCGCCCGCACGAGTTGCGCATCACCCGCTACCAGGCGTCCCTGTGGGAGGAGCTGGACGCGCTGGCCACGCAGACCGAGGGCCCCGACTCCTGGTACGCGGGCGTCGGCTCGCTGCTGAACCTGGCCGAGGCGGGCCCGGCCGAGCTGCCCGCGGACCTGCATGCGGAGCTCCGCCCCTACCAGCGGGACGGCTTCGCCTGGCTGGCGATGCTGTGGCGCAACGGGCTCGGCGGCGTGCTCGCGGACGACATGGGCCTGGGCAAGACCCTGCAGACGCTCGCCCTGATCCTGCACGCGAAGCAGCAGTGGGCCAGCGCGGACCCGGCCACGACGGCGGCGCACCTCGCCGCGGCGGCCGACGCGCCGGCGTCGTCCTCGCCGCTGGTGCCCGGACCCTTCCTCGTGGTCGCCCCGACGTCGGTCGTGTCCAACTGGGCCGACGAGGCGGCGCGTTTCGCGCCGGGGCTCAGCGTGGCCCTCGTCGCCGACACCCAGGCGCGGGCGCCGCACGCCCTGGCGGCGCTCGCCGCCACGCACGACGTCGTCGTGACGTCCTACACGCTTTTCCGGCTCGACGCCGAGGCGTACCACTCGGTGGCCTGGGCCGGCCTGATCCTGGACGAGGCGCAGTTCGTGAAGAACAAGGCCACGAAGGCCCACCACGCGGCCCGCGACCTCGACGCGCGCTTCAAGCTGGCGATCACCGGCACCCCCATGGAGAACAACCTCATGGAGCTGTGGTCGATCTTCGCAATCGTCTCCCCCGGGCTCTTCCCGTCGGCCGTGCGCTACGCCGAGGAGTACCAGCGGCCCATCGAGAAGCAGGGGCTCGACGAGCCGCTCGCCCGGCTCCGGCGGCGGATCCGGCCGTTCATGCTGCGCCGCACGAAGTCCGCCGTCGTCACCGACCTGCCACCGAAGCAGGAGCAGGTCCTCCACGTCGAGCTCACGGCGAAGCACCGCAAGATCTACGACACGCACCTCCAGCGGGAGCGGCAGAAGATCCTGCGCCTGGTCGAGGACATGGACAAGAACCGCTTCACCATCTTCCAGTCGCTCACGCTGCTGCGGATGCTCTCGCTGGACGCGTCGCTCGTGGACGCGGAGTACGACGGCGTCCCGTCGGCGAAGCTGGACGTCCTGTTCGAGCAGCTCGAGGACGTGCTCGCCGAGGGGCACCGCGCGCTGGTGTTCAGCCAGTTCACCTCGTTCCTGAAGAAGGCCGCGGCTCGGCTCGAGGCGGAGGGGGTCGAATACGCGTACCTGGACGGCTCCACGCGCAAGCGCTCCGAGGTCATCGGGGACTTCAAGACCGGACGGGCGCCCGTGTTCCTCATCAGCCTCAAGGCCGGCGGATTCGGGCTGAACCTCACCGAGGCCGACTACTGCTTCCTGCTGGACCCGTGGTGGAACCCGGCCGCGGAGTCCCAGGCCGTGGACCGCGCGCACCGGATCGGGCAGACCCGCAACGTCATGGTCTACCGCATGGTCGCCAAGGACACCATCGAGGAGAAGGTCGTGGCGCTGCAGGACGCCAAGCGCCAGCTGATCTCCTCGGTGATGGACGACGGCGAGGGCTTCGGTTCGGCCATGACCGCCGACGACATCCGCGACCTGCTCAAGGATTAACGCGCCCCGCGGAAGCGCTCCGGGAGCGCGTGTTACCCCGCGGGCGCGACACGGTGCGGGCCGTCCGGCGGTGGGCTAGGCTGGACCCAGCTTCACGAGACATGGCGCCAAGCTCCGACTGGCCATGCACCAACCCCACACGGGGACCCGGCCTCGGCCGCGGTCCCGGATTGTTCGGCGGGTGGTTCGGATGACGAAGCGGCCCGCGGCAGCCGCCGCCGGCAAGGACAATCCGAAAGGCACCGCCATGACCACCCTGCGGCACCGCCCCCGTTCCACCGCTTCCCACCCCTCCGTCCGGCGGCGCGCCGGCGCTGGCGCGCCCGTCGGCGCGGCACGCTTCCCCAACGACTGGATCGCAGCGACGCTCCGCCTGTGCCCCGACCGCCGCCTGGTGCGCGTCAGCGCGGACGGGATCGAGTGGGTGCTCGCGGCCGAGGACTTCGACGCGTTGGCGCGGGCCGCCGCGGGCGCGCCCGTCCGCGTGGAGTGGAACCCCGACCTCGGCCGCGTGCTGATCCCGGGGGCGCACTCCCGCGCCGGCACGTCCTTCTTCCGCCTCGCGACCGGCCGCGCCTGAGCATCCCGCACGACGGCGGCCGCCGCCTTCCCGGGGGAAGGCGGCGGCCGCCGTCGTGCATGCCCCGAGGGGCCCGCGGTTCCTAGAGGTTCGAGTCGGGCTCGTGCTCCGGGTAGACCTCGCGCAGCAGGTGCGCGGTCTCGGACGGGGTCTTGCCGACCTTGACGCCCGCGGCCTCGAGGGCCTCCTTCTTGGCCTGCGCCGTGCCGGAGGAACCGGAGACGATGGCGCCGGCGTGGCCCATGGTCTTGCCCTCCGGGGCGGTGAAGCCGGCCACGTAGCCGACGACAGGCTTGGTGACGTTGTTCTTGATGAACTCCGCGGCGCGCTCCTCGGCGTCCCCGCCGATTTCGCCGATCATCACGATCGCCTTGGTGTCCGGGTCCGCCTCGAACGCCGCGAGGGCGTCGATGTGGGTGGTGCCGATGATCGGGTCGCCGCCGATGCCGATGGCGGTGGAGAAGCCGAGGTCGCGCAGCTCGTACATCATCTGGTAGGTCAGCGTGCCGGACTTGGAGACCAGGCCCACCCCGCCCTTGCCGGTGATGTTCGCCGGCGTGATGCCGACCAGCGACTCGCCCGGGGTGATGATGCCGGGGCAGTTCGGGCCGATGATGCGGGTGACCTGCTTGCCGTCGGCGTCGACCTTGGACTGGGCGAGCGCCCAGAACTCGGCGGCGTCCTGCACGGGCACGCCCTCGGTGATGACCACGACGAGGCCGATGCCGGCCTCGATGGCCTCGACGACGGCGTCCTTGGTGAAGGCGGGCGGCACGAAGACGATCGACACGTCGGCGCCGGTCTCGGCCATGGCCTCCTGGACCGTGCCGAAGACCGTGATCTCCTTGGCGCCGTGGGTGACCGTGGTGCCGGCCTTGCGGGCGTTCACGCCGCCGACGATCTGGGTGCCGGCGTGCAGCATGCGGGCGGTGTGCTTGGAGCCCTCGCCGCCGGTGATGCCCTGGACGATGACCTTGGAATCCTTGTTCAGGAAGATAGACATTCTGTGATCCCGTCCCTTTACTTGTTGGCCAGTTCGGCGGCCTTGTCGGCGCCTTCGTCCATGGTGGTGGCCAGGGTCACCAGCGGGTGTCCGGCCTCGCGCAGGATGCGGCGGCCCTCGTCGACGTTGTTGCCGTCGAGGCGGACGACCAGCGGCTTGGTGGCCTTCTCGCCGAGGATCTCCAGGGCCTTGACGATGCCGTTGGCGACGGCGTCGCACGCGGTGATGCCGCCGAAGACGTTCACGAACACGCTCTTGACCTGCGTGTCGTTGAGGATGACGTCCAACCCGGCGGCCATGACCGAGGCGGAGGCCCCGCCGCCGATGTCCAGGAAGTTCGCGGGCTTGACGTTGCCGTGCTTCTCGCCGGCGTAGGCGACGACGTCCAGGGTGGACATGACCAGCCCCGCGCCGTTGCCGATGATGCCGACCTGGCCGTCGAGCTTGACGTAGTTGAGGTCCATCTCCTTGGCCTTGGCCTCGAGCGGATCGGTGGCGTCCTTGTCCTCGAGCGCGGCGTGGCCGGGCTGGCGGAAGGCGGCGTTCTCGTCGATCGAGACCTTGCCGTCGAGGGCCACGATCTCGCCCGCGCCGGTCTTCACCAGCGGGTTGACCTCGACCAGCGTCGCGTCCTCCTTCTGGAAGACGTCCCAGAGCTTCACGATGGCGGCGGCGACCTGCGCGCGCAGCTCGGGGGCGAAGCCCGCGGCGGCGACGATCTCGTCGGCCTTGGCCTGGTCGATGCCCACGGCGGGGTCGACGGCGACCTTGGCGAGGGCCTCGGGGCGCTCCACGGCGAGCTCCTCGATCTCCATGCCGCCCTCCACCGAGCACATGGCCAGGTAGTTGCGGTTCGCGCGGTCCAGCAGCACGGAGAAGTAGTACTCCTCGGCGATGTCGGCGCCCTGCGCGATCATGACCTTGTTGACGGTGTGGCCCTTGATGTCCATACCGAGGATGTTGGAGGCGTGCTCGAAGGCCTCGTCGGCGTTCTTGGCGACCTTCACGCCGCCGGCCTTACCGCGGCCGCCGACCTTCACCTGCGCCTTGACGACGACGACGCCGCCGATCTTCTCTGCAGCTGCCTTGGCTTCTTCGGGTGTGTACGCAACGATGCCGGCGAGCACGGGTACTCCGTGCGCCTCAAACAAATCGCGCGC
This sequence comes from Arthrobacter halodurans, assembly GCF_041877255.1. Classification (NCBI taxonomy): domain Bacteria; kingdom Bacillati; phylum Actinomycetota; class Actinomycetes; order Micrococcales; family Micrococcaceae; genus Arthrobacter; species Arthrobacter halodurans. Next base: position 68,803 of record NZ_JBHDLJ010000010.1, on the reverse strand, counting down.
CTGGTATTCATACAGGTCCACGGGCTTGGTGTCCTTCTACGTCGAAGTCGTTTCTGACTCGGAGCGAGCGGCACTGCTGGCCCGACGGGCTCCAAGTGGAACTTTAGTCCCTGGGCGCAAGACGCCGGGCTCAGACTATCCCTTTCGTGAGGAAGCGCACAGTTCTACGAGTTGTAGAGACGTCACGCTTCGGGGTATGCGCGCGGCACGGTCAGCCGGTCTTCGTCAGGGGCGCATAACGCAGCAGCAGGCGCTTCTCGTCGCCGCCGAACCTGACCTTCGCCACGGTCTTGTCGCCCGCTCCCTCCAGCGCCAGGACCACGCCGCTGCCGAACGTCGTGTGGCTCACCGCATCCCCGACCGACAGCGCGACGACCTCCTTCTGCGGCTGCACCCGGCCGGCGGCGCGCGCCGTCGGGGCCGTGCGCAACGCGGCGCCCTCGGGGTCCCCGCTGCGCCGGCCGCCCGCGGGGGACGCGGTCGCGCCGGCGCCCCAGTGCGAGCCGTTGTCGTAGCGGCTGGTGGCGTAGTCCTTGCGCAGGGATCCGCCGAAGCCGCCCAGCGGCGTGCGGACGGCGCCCTCGCGCTTCCAGTCCACGAGCTGCGCGGGGATCTCCTCGAGGAACTGGCTGGCCGGGTTGTACTGCGACTGGCCCCACAGGCTGCGGTACTCGGCCCGGGTGACGTAGAGCCGGCGTCGGGCCCGGGTCAGCCCCACGTAGGCGAGCCGGCGCTCCTCCGCGAGCTCCTTCGCGTCCGTCATGGAGCGCTGGTGCGGGAAGATCCCGTGCTCCATGCCCGTGAGGAAGACGACGGGGAACTCCAGCCCCTTGGCCGTGTGCAGGGTCATGAGCGTGACCATCCCCTCCCGGCGGGCCATCTCGGCGCCCTCGTCGTCCGTCGGGGCCTCGGGCACGGAGTCCGCGTCGGCGACCAGCGAGACCTGCTCGAGGAAGCCGCCGAGGGTGCCCTCGGGGTTGTCGCGCTCGTAGTCGCGCACGACGGCGACGAGCTCGGCGAGGTTCTCCACGCGCGACTCGTCCTGCGGGTCCTCGCTCTTGCGCAGCATCTCCAGGTATCCGGTCTGTTCCAGCACGGCCTCCAGGGAGGCGGCCGCGCCCGATCCCTCGGCGACGACGGACAGGTCGTCGATGATCCCCACGAAGGCGCCGACCGCCTTGACGCTGCGGGTGGCCAGGCCCGGGGCGTCCCCGGGCCTGCGCAGGGCCTCCATGAAGGAGATGCGCTCGCGCTGGGCGAGCGCGGCCACGGCGTACTCGGCCCGGTCGCCGATGCCGCGCTTGGGTTCGTTGAGGATGCGGCGCACGTTGACGTCGTCCTCCGGGTTCACGAGCACGCGCAGGTAGGCCAGCGCGTCCTTGACCTCCTTGCGGTCGTAGAACCGGGTGCCCCCGACGACCTTGTACTTCAGGTCCACGCGCATCAGCTGCTCCTCGAGCGACCGGGACTGCGCGTTGGTCCGGTAGAACACGGCGACATCGCCGGGCCGGATGCCCTCGTCGTCGTTCAGCCGCAGGATCTCGTCGGCGATCCAGCGTGCCTCGTCCTGCTCGGACTCCCCCACGTAGCCGACGATCCTGGCCCCGTCGCCCTCCGCCGTCCAGAGCCGCTTCTCCGGCCGGTCCGGGTTCAGCGAGATCACGGCGTTCGCGGCGCTGAGGATGTTCTGGGTGGAGCGGTAGTTCTGCTCCAGCTTGATGGTCTCGGCGTCCGGGTAGTCCTTCGCGAACTCGACGATGTTGCGGATGTCCGCGCCGCGGAACGCGTAGATCGACTGGTCGGAGTCGCCCACGACCGTGAGCTCGCCGCCGGGCGTTGGGCCGTCGGGACCGGTCAGCTCGCGCACCAGCGAGTACTGGGCGTGGTTGGTGTCCTGGTACTCGTCGACCATCACGTGGCGGAAGCGGCGGCGATAGCTGTCCGCCACGGCCGGGAACGCGCGGAAGATGTTGACGACCTGGCCGATGAGGTCGTCGAAGTCCATGGCGTTGGCCTGCCGCAGGCGTTGCGTGTAGCCGCGGTAGACCTCCGCGACCGCGGTGCTGAAAGGGTCGGCGCCGGCGACGGTGGCCGCGAAGTCCTCGTCGTCGATGAGCTCGTTCTTCAGTGCCGAGATCTTGTGCTGGATGGCCTTGGGCGCGAACTTCTTCGGGTCCAGGTCCAGCCCCTTGGCGACCAGCGTGATGAGCCGCAGCGAGTCCGCGGAGTCGTAGATGGAGAAGTTGGACTTCAGCCCCACGGAGGGCGCCTCCCGGCGCAGGATCTTGACGCAGGACGAGTGGAAGGTGGAGATCCACATGCGGTCGGCGTCGGGGCCGACCAGCGCGGAGATGCGTTCGCGCATCTCCGCGGCCGCCTTGTTGGTGAAGGTGATGGCCAGGATCTCGTGCGGGCGGGCCCGCCCCGTGGCGAGGAGGTAGGCGATGCGGTGGGAGAGCACGCGCGTCTTGCCAGATCCGGCGCCGGCCACGATCAGCAGAGGGGTCCCCGCGTGCCGGACGGCCTGCTCCTGCTGCGGGTTCAGCCCCTCGAGGAGGGCTGCGGCGTCCGGGAGGGCGGGACGGCTGGGCGGGGCGGAGAAGTCGTCGAAAAGGAAATCCATGGTCCCACCAGTCTACGGTTCGGCGCCGGCGCCCGGCCGGCCCGCGGGCGCGTGCCGGCCGGGCCGGATCCCGGCACCGGCGGCATAATGGACGCATGTCGAACAAGTCCTCCCGCAGCCGCCCGAAGTCCCGCCGCGCGTCGGCGGCCAAACGCCACCAAGGGCACCCGGCCCGCTCCGGCCCGGGGAAGTCCCCGGCCCAGGCCGACCAGGCGGGGGCGGGGGCGCAGGCGCCGGGCAACGGAAACCTCATCCTGCTGGCCGGCTTCGCCGCGTCGGCGCTCCTCTTTTGGTACTACCACCTGCTGGTGCTGAACCAGATGACGGACCTGTCGCTCGGCATTCCCATGCCGGACCAGCTGATCGGCGGCTACGACGCCGGCTACATCGACATGCTGCGGCTGGCCATGGACGAGGACGCGCGCGGCCAGCTCAGCTACGTGCACAAGACGGCGGGACTCCTGTTCCCCCTGTTCCTCGCGCTGGTGACCATGCTGGCCGTCAACCTGCACGTGGCGCGCGGCCCGTTGCGCTGGGGCCTCTGGTCCGTGCCCATGGCCTTCGCCGTCGTCGACCTCTGGGAGAACGCGGCGATCGAGGCCCTCCTGACGGGTCCGCTGGACCCGGCCGCCGTGGCCCTCGCGAGCTTCCTGACCGTGACACGCTGGGTGTTGCTCCTGGCCACGGTCGCCGTGGCGGCCTTCGTCCTGGTGCGTTCGTTCGTCGCCACCTTCCGGCGGAAGTGGGCCGGCGAGGGTCTTTCCTCCCCGCGCGTGTGAGAACGGGTCCGCGCGGGCGCTAGTATGGTTGCTGTCCGCCGCGGGTCCTCCCCGCGGGACGCGCCCCTGTAGCTCAGTAGGATAGAGCGACCCTCTCCTAAAGGGTAGGCCATCGGTTCGATTCCGGTCAGGGGCACCACGAGAGTTCGGCGGGCCCACGGACCGGGGCCCACCGCCCCCCTCCCCCCGGCCGACCGCGTGCGCGGACGCAAAGGGCCGCCGCCCGGGCGAAGAGTCGGATGGCTCCCTTGACTGATCCTCTTCCGCATCGCCCGGCCGACGGCCGCATTGGCGCTGTCCCCCGACAGCCGAACCGCCGTTCTCCCACCTGCCGCGGCGGACTCGAGACACGCGATCCACGGCGGTGGGCAGCTCGGTCGCCGCAACACCAACGCGTTTATCTAAATCCAATCGACTTAGGATGTCAACTCATGGGCATACGGTGACGGGGCGTGCCCGTCCCGTGACGCCCGGCGTCGGCTCCGTGACGTCCCCGGCGCCCTCCATGACGCTCGGGTAAGGCCATGTGACGCGCGGTTTGACGGGTCGCGGCGGGGTAGCGGTGCTACCGGAGCAGCAGGGCGCTCGCCTTGGGCGACAGGGTGGTGTCGAGCACCGCGCAGGCGCCGCCGATCGCCGCGTTGTTCTCGCCGAGCGCCGAGTTGAGGACGGAGATCCCGTGGATGGCCTTGGCGGTGAAGCGCTCATTGACGATCTCGTTGACCTGGTCCAGGCAGAAGTCGTTGACCCTGGCCCACACGGGGCCGCCCATGATGACGGTGTCCACGTCCAGGGCGTTGACCAGCTGCGCGACCATGTCGGCCACGTTGCGGCTGCACTCGCCCAGCAGCTCCAGGGCCGCGGCGTTCCCGTCCCGGGCCAGGTCCACGAGCCGGTTCATGCCCATGGCACGCTCGGCGACGGTCGGGGTGGCGGGCACGTCCAGCGGGATGCCAGCCGCCTCCGCCTTGCGGGCGACGTTGTCGAAGCCGATCGCCGCGGCCAGGCAGCCGGTGCGGCCGCAGGCGCAGTTGATGCTGTCCCGGCCGACGGAGTAGTGGCCGATCTCGCCGGCGTTGTTGCTCACGCCGCGCAGGACCTCGCCCCCGAGGACGGTGCCCACGCCGACGCCGGCGCCGAAGTACACGCAGACGAAGTTCCGGCCCTCGCCGTCGTGGTCCCCGCTCCACAGCTCCGCTAGCGCCGCCGCGATGGTGTCCTTCTCGAGGATGACGCGCAGCCCCAGGCGCGCGCCGAGCGGCTTGACGATCTCCACGTTGCGCCATCCGTCAAGCAGGGGCGGCCCGGTGATGACGCCCTCGCGCGGGTCCAGCGGCCCGGGGGCGGCCACGCCGACCCCGACGATGCGCTCGCGCGGCTGGCCCGCCTCGGTGATGAGCTCCTCGACGGCGTCGGCCATGAGGGAGATGGTCTCCTCCGGGACGCCGAGGTCCGGGGTTTCGATGCGGCGGATCGCGACGACGTCGCCGCGCAGGTTCATCATGACGGCGGTGATGACGCCCGGGTCGAGGTCGATGCCGATGGAAAACAGGCGGTCGGCCTCGAGTTCGAGCACGGTGCGCGGCTTGCCAGGCCCGGAGACGATCGTGCGGTCCTCGCGGATGAGGGAGTCGTCGATCAGGCGGCGCACGACGTTGGAGATGGTCTGCGGGGACAACCCGGTGGATTCGGCGAGCTCCACGCGGCTGATGCCGTCCTTGGCGCGACGGATCGACTCGAAGATGACCGCTTGGTTGAAGTCCCCAAGCCTCCCCAGATTGGTGCCGCGCCGCATGTTCACTCCAGAGTCTCGCATCGTACAGAGAGCCACCCGGCATGGTGCCGTGTGGCGTTCCTTGCACGCGTCCCCCCGGCCCGCGTTCCCGCCCGCGCGTAGCGCGGTCCAGTGTTACGCCATCCTACAGAGCAACTCGGCGATCAGGCGCGACAAAACCCCCGTCCGGCGCCTCACTTCGCAATAGAGGCCCGAACCCTTTCGGCCGGGGCGATTGCTAGGCTAAAATCCATGCCCGATTTCCTGACCGTCGCCGCCGTCCGCCTCCTCGACAACGAGGGACGCATCCTGCTGGCCCGCAAGCGCGGCACCAGCATGTTCATGCAGCCCGGTGGCAAGCTGGAGCCCGGGGAGTCCCCCGCCCAGGCCGCGGTCCGCGAGGTGCGCGAGGAGACCGGACTCGACCTGGACCCGGGCCTTCTGGAGGACCTCGGCGTGTGGACCGGTCCCGCGGCGAACGAGGCGGACACGGAGATCGTGGCCCATCTCTTCGGCGCGTCCGTGCGCGGGGTCCCCCGCGCCGCCGCGGAACTCGAGGAGCTCCTCTGGGCGCGCCCCGCGGACGCGTTGCTCCGCCCGGACATCGCCCCCCTGCTGCGCGATCACGTGCTCCCCGGCCTGCTGGGCGCGGCTTTCGGGGGCCGGGCGCCGCGCGTCTAGGCGTCGGCGAACTGCGTCCGGTAGAGCTGGGAGTAGCGCCCGCCGGCCGCCAGCAGCTCGGGGTGCGTGCCGCGTTCGACGACGCGCCCGTCCTCGACCACCAGGATGGCGTCCGCCGAGCGGACCGTGGACAGGCGGTGCGCGATGACCACGGCGGTGCGCCCCGCGAGCGCCTCCCCGAGCGCCGCCTGCACCGCGGCCTCGTTCGTGGAGTCCAGCGCCGCGGTGGCCTCGTCCAGGACCACGACGCGCGGGGCCGCCAGCAGCAGCCGGGCGATCGTCATGCGCTGGCGCTCGCCCCCGGAGAGCCGGTAGCCGCGCTCGCCCACCATCGTGTCGAGCCCGTCCGGGAGCGACCGCACGAGCGTCTCGAGCCGCGCGCGGCGCAGGGCGTCCCACAGCTCGTCCTCGGACGCCTCCGGCGCGGCCAACCGCAGGTTGGCGCCGATCGTCTCGTGGAAGAGGTGTCCGTCCTGCGTGACCATGCCGACCGTGTGGCGCATGGAGTCGAAGGTCGTGTCGCGGACGTCCACCCCGGCGAGCTCCACGGCGCCCTCGTCGACGTCGTACAGGCGGGCCAGGAGCTGGGCGATGGTGGACTTGCCCGCGCCGGAGGATCCGACCAGCGCGTAGGTCTTGCCCGCCTCGACCTCGAAGTCGATCCCGTGCAGGACCTCCTCGCCGCCCCGGCTGTCGAGGACCGCGACCTCCTCCAGCGAGGCGAGCGAGACCTTGTCCGCGCTCGGGTAGCCGAAGCGGACGTTGCGGAAGCGGACGGAGACCGGGCCCTCGGGGATCGGGTGGGCGCCGGGCTTCTCGGCGATGAGCGGCTTGAGGTCCAGGATCTCGAAGACGCGGTCGAAGCTGACCAGCGCGCTCATGATCTCGACGCGGGCGTTCGCCAGCGCGGTGAGCGGGGCGTACAGGCGCGTCAGGAGGAGGGCCAGGGTCACGACGTCGCCGGGGGCAAGCTCCCCGCGCAGCGCGTAGACGCCGCCGAGCCCGTAGACGAGTGCCAGTGCCAGCGCCGCGACGAGGGTCAGGGCGGTCACAAAGAGGAATTGGCGCATGGCCATCTTCACGCCGATGTCCCGCACCCGCGCGGCGCGCGTCGCGAACTCCGCGGACTCGGCGCTCGGGCGGCCGAAGAGCTTCACGAGCGTCGCGCCGGGCGCCGAGAAGCGTTCGGTCATCTGCGTGCCCATCGTGGCGTTGTGGTCCGCCGCCTCGCGGCGCAGCCGCGCCAGCGTCGCGCCCATGCGCCGGGCCGGGATGAGGAAGACCGGGAGCATCAGCACCGACAGCACGGTGACCTGCCACGACGTGCTAAGCATCACGGCGGCGGTCAGCGCGAGGGCGACCGCGTTGCTGACGACGCCGGACAGCGTCCCCGCGAACGCGGACTGCGCCCCGATGACGTCGTTGTTCAGCCGGCTGACCAGCGCCCCGGTGCGCGTGCGGGTGAAGAACGCAATGGGCATGCGCTGGACGTGGTCGAAGACCTCGGTCCGCAGGTCGTAGATGACCTGCTCCCCCAGGCTGGAGGACAGCCAGCGCATGAGGATCGTGACGCCGGCCTCCGCGACCGCAACGAGCGCGATCAGCAGGGCCAGCCGCAGGACCGCCTGGACGGGCCCGCCGGCGACGATCGCGTCGACGACCTGGCCGGCCAGCACGGGCGTGGCCACCGCCAGCACCGCCGACACGACGGAGACCAGGATGAAGGCGATCAGGCGCCCTTGGTACCGGCGGGCGAAGTCCACGACGCGCCGCACCGTCCCCGGCGCGAACTGCCGCCCCTTCGCCGTCGACAGGTTCCATAGGGATCCCCAGGCGGCGTGTTCCATGCTCATGATGTGCTGCTCCCTCTGGCGTCGGGGCACGCGCCCCGGCGTACCATCCTACGCCGGGCGCTCATCCCCCACGGAGCCGGAACTCCACGCGGCGGACGGCGGCGACGACAGCGCCCGGCGCCTCCAGCGGCGGCGTGTGGCCGCATCCCGGCACCAGGGTGAAGTCCGCCTCGGGGAACACCGCCTGCCAGGACCGCGAGTCGACCGGCCGGCGCTTCGGGTCCAGTTCCCCGTGCAGCAGCTCGACGGGCAGCCCGGCGGCCGGGACGCCGCCCGCCGGGAGGCCCGAGCCCCGCCGCGGCGCCAGGAAGTCGGTCCGGAACTGGCTCTCCAGGACGGACAATGCCGGGCCCGGACCCACGCGGCGGCTGAACTCCACCATGGAGCGGATCCAGTAGTCGCGCTGCGCCGGCGTCCCGGAGGCGATGTTCAGCCACGCGTAGCCGCGCCACTTCGCCTCGGTGGCGGGTCCGCGCAGGCCGGAGAGCAGGTCGCGGATCGAGCTGTGGGTCCGCATGTTCGGGCCGGAATCGATCAGCACCAGCCCCGCGACCGCCCCCGGGTGGGCCAGCGCGGTGAAGGCCGCGATCGCCCCACCGGTGGAGTGCCCGACGACGATGGCCGGCCCGTGCCCGCGGTCCGCGACCTCGCGGGCCACCCGCGCGGCGACGCTCGCCAGGGTCGGCTCGGCGACCTCGGTCATCCACTCCAACGGGATCGGCTCGAAGGCGCCGCGCGCCAGCAGCGGCTCCGCCACGGCGTCGTACGAGGAGGCCGGCACCAGGGTGCCGGGCAACAGGACAACGGTCCGCGGGGAACCCGGCGCGTGCCCGGCGCCCGGGGACCCGGCCGCTGCTGCGTCGTCCATGGGTCCTCCACGGTCTGCGGTTGCCGGGCGCGCCGCCGTGGTCCTGCGCGGCGGGACTGCGCGGCGCGGCGACGGTCGGGAGAAGGTCCCGGGCGCGCCACGCCACCTCCAACGCTAGCCCCGGCGGACGCCGCGGAAAAGCCCGCGCGGAGTCCGGGCCGCGGCGCGTCCGGTCAGCGCCGCTCGTCGAACGTGCTGCCGGGCTCCTGGCTGTGCGGGACGAACCGCACCATCATCGCCTTGTAGCCCGGGGTGTTCGACTCGCGGGCCACCAGACCGCGGTGGACCAGGGCGTTCGCCTCCGGGAAGTACGCCGCCGCGCAGCCGCGCGCCGTCGGGTAGGACACCAGGCGGAAGCGGTTGGCCCGCCGCTCGGTGCCGCCGAAGGTGGAGATGACGTCGACGAGCTCGCGGTCGGCCAGGCCCAGCGCCCGCAGGTCCTCCGGGTGGACCAGGACCACCCGCCGGCCGCCGGAGATCCCGCGGTAGCGGTCGTCGAGCCCGTAGAACGTCGTGTTGTACTGGTCGTGGCTGCGCAGGGTCTGCAGCACCAGGTGCCCCTCGGGCGGCGTGAGGAACTCCAGCGGGCTCACGGTGAAGCGCGCCTTGCCGATGTCCGTGGCGAACGTGCGCGTGTCGCGCGGCGGGTTCGGCAGGACAAACCCGTTCTTGGAGCGCACCCGCCGGTTGAAGTCCTCGAAGCCGGGCAGCACGCGGGACACGTGGTCGCGGATGGCGTCGTAGTCCTCGGCCATCCCCTTCCAGTCCACCGGGTGGTCCTCGCCGAGGACGGCCCGCGCCATGCGGGCGACGATCACCGGTTCGGCGAGCAGGTGGTCGGAGACCGGCGCCAGGCGGCCCTGGGTCGTGTGCACCACGGACATCGAGTCCTCGACGGAAAGGAACTGCGGACCGCCGGGGTGCTTGTCGTCGCGGTCGGTGCGTCCGAGCGTGGGCAGGATGATGGAGGTCTTCCCGTGCACCACGTGCGAGCGGTTGGGCTTCGTCGAGATGTGCACGGTCAACCCGGCGCGCCGCATGCCGGCCTCCAGGGCCTCGGTGTCCGAGCAGGCCAGCGAGAAGTTCCCTCCCATGGAGACGAACACGTCCACGTCCCCATCCTCGAACGCCTTGACTGTCTCGGTGGAGTCGTAGCCGTGTGCGCGCGGGCTGGCGATGCCGAACTCCGCGTCGAGGGCGGCCAGCAGGCGCTCGCTCGGCTTCTCCCAGATGCCCATGGTGCGGTCGCCCTGCACGTTGGAGTGCCCGCGCACCGGGCACGCCCCGGCGCCCGGCTTCCCGAAGTTGCCCTGGAGCAGCAGCAGGTTGATGATCTCGCGCAGCGTGTTCACCGAGTGCGGCTGCTGGGTCAGGCCCAGCGCCCAGCAGACGATCGTCGCCTTGGACTTCGCCAGCAGGCCGGCGATCTTGGCGATCTCCAGGCGCGAGAGCCCGGTCGCCTCCTCCGTGGCGTCCCAGTCGATGCCGCGCCGGGCCTCGGCGTAGGCCTCGAAACCGTCGGTCTGGGCGTCGACGAAAGCCCGGTCGACGACGGACCCGGGGACCCGCTCCTCCTCGCGCAGGAGGAGATGGCCGAACGCCTGGAAGAGCGCCAGGTCGCCGCCGACCTTGATCTGCAGGAACTCGTCGGCGATGGTCTCGCCGTTGCCGACCGCCCCCATGAGCGACTGCGGATCCTTGAAGTTGAGCAGTCCGGCCTCCGGCAGCGGGTTCACGGCGACCACCGTGGCACCCCGGCGCCGCGCGTCCGCCAGCGCGGAGAGCATGCGCGGATGGTTCGTGCCGGGGTTCTGGCCGACGACGAAGATCAGCTCCGCGTGGTCGAAGTCCTCCAGCGAGACCGTCCCCTTGCCGATGCCGATCGTGGGGTTCATCGCGGTGCCGGAGGACTCGTGGCACATGTTGGAGCAGTCGGGCAGGTTGTTGGTGCCGATGCTGCGGGCTAAGAGCTGGTACAGGAACGCGGTCTCGTTGGCGGTCCGGCCCGAGGTGTAGAAGACGCAGCGCTCCGGCGTCGTGGCGTTGACGTGGCCCGCGATCGTGGAGAACGCCTCGGCCCAGGTCACGGGCGCGTAGTGGGTCTCCCCCTCGCGGATCATCATCGGCTCGGTGATGCGCCCCTGGTTGCCCAGCCAGTACTCGGTCTTGCCGCGCAGCTCGTCGATGGGGTGGGCGGCCCACCACGCGGGGTCGGCCGTGCGGGTCGTGTTCTCCTCGGCCAGGGCCTTGGCGCCGTTCTCGCAGAACTCCGCCGGCTTCCGCGCCCCCGTGATCGACTCCGGCCAGGCACAGCCCGGGCAGTCCACGCCGTGGCGCTGGTTCACGCGCAGCATGGAGCGCACGGTCCGGCTCACCCCGGCCTGCGACAGCCCGCGGTCCATGGCGACGAGGACGGCCTTCACCCCGGCGGCCGACGTCTTGGGCTCGTGGACCCGCAGGTCGTCCTCGTTGATGTCCTCGACGGGCGCGGAGCGCTTCATGGTGCACTTCCCTGCTGGCTGGTGGTGGGGATCCCGGCCGCGGGGTCCGGCGCGGGGGCCAGGATGCGGTCGGGGTGGGTGTAGACGTTGACGCTGCTTCCCCGGCTGAAGCCGGCGAGGGTCAGCCCCTCGCGGTCCGCGAGCTCGACGGCGAGCGACGACGGCGCGCCGACGGCGGTGAGCACGGGGATCCCCGCCAGCCGGGCCTTCTGGACGAGTTCGAACGACGCGCGCCCGGACACCTGCAGCACGGTGTCGGACAGCGGAAGGCGGCCCTCGCGCAGGGCCCACCCGACGACCTTGTCCACGGCGTTGTGCCGGCCGACGTCCTCGCGGAGGCACAGCAGCGTGCCGTCCGGGCCGAACAGCCCCGCCGCGTGCACCCCGCCGGACTTGCCGAACAGGGCCTGGTGCTCGCGGAGCGTCGTCGGCAGGGCGAGCAGGGTCTCCAGGCGCATCCGCCCGCCCGCGGGATCCAGGGGGAAGCGGACCGTCTTGGAGACGGCGTCGATGGAGGCGGTCCCGCAGATGCCGCAGGAGCTGGACGTGTACACGTGCCGGTCCAGGGACGGGTCCGGCGGGACCGCGCCGGGACCCAGCTGGGCCTCGACGACGTTGAACGTCTGCCGGCCCTCCTCGTCCTCCCCCGCGCAGTAGCGCAGGCTGAGCAGGTGACCGGACTCCCACACGACGCCCTCGCCGACCAGGAAGCCGGCGACCAGGTCGAAGTCGTGCCCCGGGGTGCGCATGGTGACGCTGAAGACGCGGCCCTCGAGCCGGATCTCGAGCGGCTCCTCGACGGCCATGGTCTCCTCGCGCGGACGTCGGCCGTGCTCGAGGGTCAGCCGGACGACGCGGCGGCGTTGGGTCAACCGTCCCACGGCGTCCTCCCGGGTGGCTCGGTGTCCGGCCGCGCGACGCGACGGGACGGGGCATTTAGGGGCGACGCTACCACGGCAGCGGCAGGTAGGCGGCGGGGGCGCCCGCCTCCAGCCCCTCCGGCGGGACGACGAGGAGCGCGTCGGCGTCGGCGAGGCCGCGCATCATGGCCGATCCGATGTGCTCGGCCGGAACCAGGGCGCACCCCGCTCCGTCCGCCCACGCGGCCGGGACCACCCGGTGGCGCCCCGGCAGCGGGGCGAACGCTGCAGCGCTGGCCGCGCGGCGCGGCGCGGACGGTGGCCTCCCGGCGGCGCCGCGGAGGACCGGCTCCAACAGCGTCGCGACCGCGACGAGCGCCGCCAACGGGTTGCCGGGCAGGCACAGGAGGATCCGGCCGTCCGGCATCCGGCCCAGCAGCGCCGGGTGCCCGGGACGCATCGCCACGCCGTCGACGAGGATCTCGGCCCCCAGCGCCGCGGCGGCCGGGCGCAGGTGGTCCGCCGACGAGCCGCCGGTGCCGCCGGTCGTGACCACGATCGCGGCGCGCCGGGCGGCCGTGCCGTCGATCGCGTCGAGGGTGGCCCCACGGTCGTCGCCGATGCGCGTCGCCGACAGCACCGTCCCGCCGAGGCCGCGCACGCAGTGGGGCAGGACGGGCCCGAAGCCGTCGCGGACGAATCCCGGGCCGGGCAGCCCGGACGTGACGACCTCGTCGCCCGTGAGGACGAGTGCGACGCCGACGTCCGGCGCGACGGCCAGGCGGTCGTGGCCTGCGAGGGCCGCGACCGCCAGCGCGGCGGGCGTCATCCGGGTTCCGGCGGCCAGCAGCAGATCGCCCTCGGCCGATTCCGTGGCCGCGGGGCGGATGTCCAGGCCCGGCCGGGGGTCGTGCTCGGCGAACAGCAGGGTGCCGCCCGGCCGCCCGTCCCCGCCCGTGGGGGCCGGGGCCGGACGGCCGTGCTCGCGGCGGAGCACCGCCGTCGTGCCCGCCGGGAGCGCCCCTCCGGTGACGATCTCCGCCGCCTCCCCCGGGGCCAGCCCCGCGCCGGCTGCCCGCGCCGGAACGAGGATCCACGGGCCTCCGCCCGCGACGACCCAGCCGTCCATGGCCGACGACGCGTAGTGCGGCAGGGGGTGCAGGGCGCACAGTCCCGTGTCCAGGACGCGCCACGCCGCGTCGGCGAGGCCGACCCGTTCCGCAGGCGGCAGGATGGCGCGCACGGACGCGCCGGCGGCGTGCGCCGCGGAACGCGCCGCGTGCCAGTCGGTTCCGCGCATCAGCGCCCGGAGTCCGCGGATCCGGCGGGACCCGCGGCGTCGCCGGAGCCGCCGGGGCGGCCCGGCTCGCCCGTGTCGGCCGGGTCCGCCCGGTCGGCCCTGCGGCGCAGCACCGTGCGGACCAGCCGCTCGGCGGCCGCCATGCACTCCTCCTCGGACGCCATGCCGTGCCCGGCGGCGAGCCCCGCGGCGTACCCGGCGATGTAGGTGGTCAGCGGGGCCGCGGGACGGACGACGCCGTGCGCCGCCTCGCCGGCCAGCGCCAGGATGCCGTCGGTGTCCAGGGGCGCATCGGGGATCTCGAAGGCCTCCAGCAGTTCCCTGACCCAGGGGCCCAGTTCCGGATGCTCCGCCACAACATGCTCCTATCGCGGCGCCGCCCGCGGCCCGCTACTCGCGCGAGGGCCGGCTGATGCCGGCCCGACCGGCGTCGTCCCAGGTGTCGACGTCGTCGAAGCTGACGCCGTCCAGGGACAGCCGGACTATCTGAACCCTAGCAAGGAGCCGCATCATCGAGGAGTCGGCGAGGCCTCCCGGCGCGGCCTCGCCCGCGGCGACCGCCTCGCGCAAGGCCGCGGTGGCGACGGCGCAGCTCAGCGGCTGCAGGCGGCCCGCCGCGTCCAGCGGCACCCACGCGGACCCGGCGTCGTACCCGGCCTCGGCCGCCGCGAGCACGCCACGGACCGCCGGGGCGGGATCGAGAAGGTCGGCCGCCAGGACGACGGTCAGCGGCGGGACCTCGGGCTCGGACCCCGCCCGCGCGTCCGCGAGCGCCGCGTCGCGCAAGGCATGCAGGCCGGCCGCGACAGCGGCCGCCGGCCCGCCGAAGGCGGGCTCCTCGCGCGTGAGCAGCAGGAGTTGACCGGGATCCGCCTCGGCGCCGTGGTCCGCCACGGCCCGGGCCAGCCCGGTGGGTCCGACGACGGCGATGCGCACCGCGCCGGACACGGCGGCCAGGGCGTGCCCCAGCAGCGTCCGCCCGGCGTGGACCAGGAGCGGCTTGGCCTCGCCGCCGAGGCGGCTGCCCCGCCCGCCGGCGACCACCACGGCGTCGTACCTCACGCCGCGGTGCTTCCGAGGAACGCGTGCCATTGCGGCGCCGGGCGCTCCAGCTCGGTGATGTACCACTGCGGGCCGCGCGGCGGCATCGGCTTGACGCGCAGTTTCCAGCCGAGCTGGCGCAGCGTCTTGTTCCCCTTCGCGTGGTTGCAGGCCAGGCAGCAGGCCACGAGGTTCTCCCAGGTCTCGGCGCCGCCGAGCGACCGCGGATGGACGTGGTCGACCGTGGAGGCGTGGCGGCCGCAGTACCCGCACTGGTGCCCATCCCGCCGCAGCACGCCGCGCCGCGTCACGTGCGCCGCCCCGCGGTAGGGGACCTTGATGTAGCGGTGGAGCAGGATCACCGACGGGCGGGGCAGCAGCCCGCCCGAGCAGGGCACGGGCTCGTCGTCCTCCGCGAGGATGCTGGCCTTGCCGGCCAGCACCAGGAGGAGCCCGCGGCGGAAGGTGACCACGGCGAGCGGCTCGTATCCGGCATTCAGTACCAGGGTTCGCATACGCGTTCCTCGTTGTCCTGACGGGCCGCGGGGCCGTGGTGTAGCTGGCCTCGCGGCTGGGCGTGGGGCTTACGAGTCCTAGCGTAGCCCCGGACGGGCCCTCCGCGGGATCCCCCCACGGCGCGCCACCCGTGTCCGGGCGGGCTTAAACGGCGGAAGGACCCCACCCTGACGGGCGGGGTCCTTCCGGGGGCACGCTGCTTAGCGGGCCAGCGTGTAGTAGCCGTAGAGCGGATTGCGGCTCACGGAGTGCACGAAGGTGCCGACGCTCGGGTTCTGGGCGCCGATCATCTTTCCGTTGCCCAGGTAGATGCCGACGTGGCCGCCACCGTTCTGGAACACCAGGTCGCCCGGCTTGGGGTTGCTGGTGCGGACGAACTGGCCCGATGCGAGGAGCGCCGACGTGCCGCGGGCGACGCTGATGCCGGCCTTGCCGTAGACGTACTTCACGAAGCCGGAGCAGTCCCAGCCGGACGGGGAGTCGCCGCCGTAGACGTACGGGGCGCCGGCGTACTGCGCGGCGATCCCGGCGATGCCGCCGAGGTTGGCGCTCGGGGCGGCCTCGGGCTTGGGCTTCGGTGCCGGTGCCGCGGCGGGAGCCGGGGCGGCGGCCGGAGCCGCGGCGACGGTGGCGCGGGTCACGGGGGCTGCGGCTTCCGCCGGGGCGGCGGCCGGAGCCGGAGCGGCCTGCGGGGCGGCGGCCGGAGCGGCAGCGCCGGCCGGGGCCGCGGCGACGGTCGCCCGGGTCACCGGGGCGGTGTCGGCGGCGCGCTCGACCGTGTTGGCCACGGCCACCACGACGGGCTTCGGCTTCGGCTTGGGCTTCGGGGCCGGGGTCGAGGTGATCCCGGCGCGCTCGATCTCGAACTTCTTGGCGTGGACCGCGGAAACGGCGACCGACTTGACGGCGACGCGCTCGGCGGACAGGCCCTCGGCCGGGATGGCCGATGCTTCGCGGGCGGCCGGGCTGGCCTGGGCCGGAACGCCCAGGGTCAGGACGAGACCGGAAGCGGCGGCGACGACTGCTGCCTGGCGGCCGACGGAACCGGCGTTCGAGGCGACGGCCTTCGAGATCGATTCGAGCGGGTTGGTGCGAACGGTGGTCGCGCGGTGGCGACCCAAGGCATGACGCTTGGACATGAGTTTATTGGCCTCTCCCAATGCCTGCGAGGTGAGCTGTCGGATTCGAGTGGGAGTCACTCGGCGTTCGTCCGGAGAATCGGAACGAAACACTTAACCCCAAGGATCCTTGCGGACCCACAAGTTGGTTCCCCCGCCACTGCCAAGCGTGTTTTGCGAACGGACCTCGGTCGGTGGCAGTGTTCGGCACTCCGCCCGAGAGTGTTGGATCCATAGGCGATCCAGCACGTCGACAACGATATATGAAATGTTTGTCAAAGTCACGTTCCGGTCACGAAATGGTGTGTTTCCGGTGACGCTGGGCCCCTGGGGCCCTACAGCCAGCCCGCCGGATCGACCGCTTCGCCGTCCACCAGGACCTCGAAATGCAGGTGGCAACCCGTGGAATTGCCCGTCGTGCCGCTGCTGGAGACCAGCTCGCCGCGCTCCACGCGCTGGCCGACCTCGACCGCGACGCGGGTATTGTGGTTGTAGGTCGTTTCGAGACCGTTACCGTGGTTCACGCGCACGCGGTTCCCGCTGTGCCCCGCCCAGCCCGCCTCCGCGACGGTGCCCGCGGCGGCCGCCTTCACCGGCGTCCCGCACTTGACCCCGTAGTCCTGGCCGATGTGCGACTGGAC
Organism: Arthrobacter halodurans; assembly: GCF_041877255.1. NCBI lineage: Bacteria > Bacillati > Actinomycetota > Actinomycetes > Micrococcales > Micrococcaceae > Arthrobacter > Arthrobacter halodurans. The sequence continues at coordinate 52,248 of NZ_JBHDLJ010000010.1, read as the reverse complement.
GCCGTAGCCGGTCACGGGGTTGACGCGCATGCCGAAGCGGGAGGTGATGCGCACCGAGTCCACGGGCTGCGCGAGGACGCCACCCGTGTCGACCTTGGTGATGTCGCCACCGGAGGCGGTCATCACCGAGTCCAGTCGCTCCTTCTCGGTGAAGCTGCTGGTCAGCGAACTGCGCATGATCTCGTAGTCGGCGTTGGACGGGACCGTGACGCTCTCCACGGTCCGGGACGTGGCGCTGGCGGCCTCCATGGCCGGCGCGTCGTCCACGCCGCTCAGCGCGGGGTAGGCAGCGGCCAGCGCGATTCCGGAGACGGCGGCCACGGCGGCGATCTGGTGGCTCAGCCCGAGGCGGCCCCGTCCTGCGGGTGCGGCGGCGGGCGGCGTGCCGGCCTCGAGCCGCGGCGCGGCCACCGGGCCGTAGCGCATCGACGTCGAATACCGGCGAGGCTCGCGGGATTCCGCGGGGCGCGGAACGGACGCGGGGACGTCCGCCGCGGCACGGCGGCGCCCATGGGTCTTCTGCTCACTCAATCGACAACCTCTCATCACGCCTGCGAAGTTAGCTGTCGGATTCGAGCATGAGAAATACTCGGCCGGGGCCGGCTTGCGGTCAGGGCTTCACCCCAGGCGGCGGACAGGGTCCGGCCGCCGATGTGGATTGGTTCCTCCGCCCCCGCCGGTGTGGTCGAAAAGGCCCTCGGTCCGCGGCAGGGTTTGGCGATCGGACGGGGGGACGGAACGAGTTCCATCCGACGCCCACTCTACGCGAGGCCACGGAAAGTAACAATTCCGTTATCAAACGGTTCCCGCAGTATCGGGTAACCCCGGGCCCGTGGGGAACCGGTCAGGCGCGGCTGTTCACGAAGACATGGGCGCTGACCTCACCGGGAAGCTCCAGCGCGCCGGGCACGCCATCCACGCGTACTACCACGTAATCGCCCGCGCGCTCCAGCGTGACACGCGCGCCGGGGCGGATGCCGCCGTCGTTGAGTTGGGTCAGGAGTTCCGGGTCCACCTGGATGGTCTCGGCCAGGCGTTCGATCCGGACGGGGCCGCTGTTGCCGTCCAGCAGGGCGGCATCGAGGTTCTGCACTCCCGCGGAAAACACGGAAGACACGGGTCCGCCCAACGCCTCCAGCCCGGGGATGGGATTCCCGTACGGCGAATCCGAGGGGTGGCCCAGCAGCTCGTACAGCCGCCGCTCCACGCGCTCGCTCATCACGTGCTCCCAGCGGCAGGCCTCCTCGTGGACGTACTCCCATTCGAGCCCGATCACGTCGGAGAGAAGCCGCTCGGCGAGGCGGTGCTTGCGCATGACCTCCGTGGCCCGCTGCCGGCCGAAACCCGTCAGCTCGAGGTGTCGGTCCGGGGAAACGACCACCAGTCCGTCGCGCTCCATACGCGCCACCGTCTGGGAAACCGTCGGCCCCGAATGGCCGAGGCGCTCGGCGATCCGCGCGCGAAGGGGGGTGATGCCCTCCTCCTCGAGCTCCAGGATGGTCCTCAGGTACATCTCGGTGGTGTCGATCAGGTCAGTCACTACGGGGGCTCCTGTGGGCTGGCGGACGGTCGGAAACCAGTCTGCCCAACTCTACCGCCGTTAACAATGGCCGCCCGGTTCCGGAATCGGGGCCGGCTGCGGGACGATGGAGGGCGGGTCGACCGGCCGCGGAGCCACGTCGCCGACATCCCTCCCCAGGACCACGCAGGAGCGCGCATGAGCACAGAACTGAGAATCCCGACCGAACTGCTGCCCGCCGACGGGCGCTTCGGCGCCGGCCCGTCCAAGGTCCGCCCGGAGCAGCTGGAGGCGCTCGCGGCGGCGGCGAACCTCCTCGGCACGTCGCACCGCCAGGCCCCCGTGAAGAACCTGGTCCGGAGCGTCCAGGAGGGGCTCGCCGACTTCTTCGGCGCCCCCGACGGCTACGAGGTGGTGCTCGGCGTGGGCGGGTCGACCGCCTTCTGGGACGCCGCGTCGTTTGGCCTGGTCCAGCGCAAGGCGCAGCACCTTTCGTTCGGCGAGTTCGGGTCCAAGTTCGCCGCCGCCACCGACAACGCGCCCTTCCTCGACGCCTCCAGCATCGTCACCTCCAAGCCCGGAACCCGCCCGGACGCCGAGGCCGAGGCCGGGGTCGACGTGTACGCGTGGCCGCAGAACGAGACCTCGACGGGTGTGGCGGCGCCCGTGCGGCGCGTCGCCGGCGCCGACCCCGGGGCGCTGGTGCTCGTCGACGCGACGTCGGCCGCCGGCGGGCTGGACGTCGACATCGCCGAATCCGACGTGTACTACTTCGCTCCGCAGAAGAACTTCGCGTCCGACGGCGGACTGTGGCTGGCCCTCTTCTCCCCCGCGGCGATCGAGCGCGCCGAGCGCATCGCCGCCTCCGACCGCTGGGTGCCGGACTTCCTGAACCTCAAGACGGCGATCGACAACTCGCGCCTCAACCAGACGTACAACACGCCGAGCCTGTCCACCCTGGTGACGCTGAACGCGCAGATCCAGTGGCTCAACGGCAACGGCGGCCTCGGGTGGGCGGCCGCCCGCACGGCCGACTCCGCCGGCCGGATCTACTCGTGGGCCGAGTCCTCCCCCGTGGCCACGCCGTACGTGGTCCGCCCCGAGGACCGCTCGAACGTCATCGCCACCATCGACTTCGACGACTCCGTCGACGCCGCGGCGGTGGCCAAGGTGCTGCGCGCGAACGGCATCGTGGACACGGAGCCGTACCGGAAGCTGGGGCGCAACCAGCTGCGCGTCGCGACGTTCGTGGCGATCGAGCCCGACGACGTCACGGCCCTGACCCGCTGCATCGACCACGTCCTCGAGAACCTGTAGCCGGACGCGCGAGGGGCCCCGACGCGTGTCGGGGCCCCTTGCCTGCCCGCCGCCGGGTGCCCTCGGGCCCCGCGGCCGGAGGGGAAACCGCGCCTAGCGTGCGGTCGCGTCCCGGGCTTCCCCGGCGGAGTCGCCGCCTGCCTGGACGGCCTCCGCCGCGGTGGCCGCCTCGGCGGCCTCCAGCAGCCGCTGCTCGGCCAGTTCCTCCGCGTTCACGCGTTCGGACCACGGGACCCATTCCGGCGCCAGCAGCGCGCCGGTGCCGGGGAGGATGCCGACCTCGCAGACGGTGGCGGCCTTGCCGCGCGGGACCCGCGCCAGGGTGGCGTACCACTCCCATCCGGCGTAGCCGTCGAGCTGCGCGCGGAAGCGGTGGGTGACCAAGCGTTCGGCGTCCGCGAAGGCGCCGACGTGTTCGCCGATCTGCTCCTCGGGCGCGATGTCCAGGAGGGCGGCGCGGGCGCGGTCCACGTCGGCGGCCAGCGCGGCGTCGAGTTTCGGGGTGCGTGCCATGGGCCTAGGCGTCCAGGTCGTCGGCGACGGCCCGCAGGACCGCGGCGATCTTCGAGCCCTGCGGCTTCTCCGGGTAACGGCCCTTGCGCAGCCCGTTGGACACGCCGTCGAGGAGCTTGATCAGGTCCTCGACGATCGCCGCGGTCTCGTCCGCCGGCTTGCGCTTGGCGCGGACCACGGACGGCGCCTCCTCCACGACGCGCGCCGTGAGCGCCTGCGCGCCCTTGCGACCCTGGGCGACGCCGAACTCCATGCGCGTCCCGGCGCGGACCTCGGTCACGCCGGCGGGCAGCGCCGAGGCGTGCAGATACACTTCCTGGCCGTCGTCCGTGACCAGGAACCCGAAGCCCTTGCTAGCTTCAAACCACTTGACCTTGCCGAATGGCACTTCGCTTACCTCGTTCTCACGTACCGGCGGTGCAGGTGGCGTTCCGCCTGCACCGCGTGTGGATTCCCGGCCGTTCCGCGCCGCGGCATGGTGGCCCGGACGCGGCGGGGCCGGGGAAGTCTGTTCCTCCTAGGGTACGGCACGGCCCGCCCGCCGCCGGACTTTGTGCGCGGAAGCGGCGCTGTTAGCTTTAACCGCGTGAACACGGTCAAGGACTCCGGCTCCGTACGCCGCGCGACAACCGCGGCGGCCGCCGCGGTGGCCGTTTTCTCGCTCGCCTGCCTCGTCGTCGTCCTCGTCCTGTATGGGCAGGGGATCACGCCGTGGCCTCCGTTGCTGGCCGTGGGTCTGTACGGCCTGCCCGCCGCCTTCCTGCTGATCCTGGTGCTCGTCGGGTTGTCTTGGGCCGAGCGCCGCCGCTCCTGAAAGGGCCCCGTTCCGGCCGGCGCCGCCCGATCCGTTGCCGCTGGTGGACACGCTCACACCCAATGTCCAGAGAACTCCCAGACTCCACGGCCACACTGGGGGTATGAATGCCAGGACACCCGAGGCCAAGCTGCTCGTCGTCGACGACGAACCCAACATCCGCGAGTTGCTCTCGACGTCGCTGCGCTTCGCCGGCTTCGACGTCGTGGCCGCCGCCAACGGGCGCGAGGCCCTGGACGCCGTCGAGCGCGAGCAGCCGGACCTCGCCGTCCTGGATGTCATGCTGCCGGACATGGACGGGTTCACCGTGACCCGCCGTCTGCGCGCGGCCGGACGCCATTTCCCCGTACTCTTCCTCACGGCCCGCGACGACACCGAAGACAAGGTCACCGGCCTGACCGTCGGCGGGGACGACTACGTCACCAAGCCCTTCAGCCTCGACGAGGTGGTGGCGCGCATCCGGGCCGTACTCCGGCGGACCCAGCCGCTCGACGGCGACGACGCCGTCCTGCGGGTCGATGACCTGGAGCTCGACGACGACGCCCATGAGGTGCGCCGGGCCGGTGAAGTGGTGGACTTGTCCCCCACCGAGTTCAAGCTGCTGCGCTACCTGATGATGAACCCCAACCGCGTGCTCTCCAAGGCCCAGATCCTGGACCACGTCTGGGAATACGACTTCAACGGCGATGCGTCCATCGTGGAGTCCTATATCTCCTACCTGCGGCGCAAGATCGACGCGCGCGACGACTGGCCCCCGCTGATCCAGACCAAGCGCGGCGTGGGCTATCTCCTCCGCTCCGCGGAGCGGCGCTAGGCGGCGCTCCCCGTGCAGGCCCTCACCCGCCTCCTGCGCCAGGTTTCGCTGCGGTCGAAGCTGGTGGCGATGATGGCCGTCCTGATGATGTGCGGCGTCGTCGCCACGTCGGTCGCGGCGTCGGCCTCGATCAGGCTCACCCTCGTTAATCAGATGGACCGCGATCTCGTCGGCAACAGCACGACGATTTCCGACGTGATGTGGTCCGCGTGGAACGACCAACTCAACGGCGACCCAGAGAGCACCGCTCGCTGGTACAACATCAAGGCTCTACGCTTCCACGGCACCATGCGCGATGCGGACGGCAACATCGTCTACACGCTTCCCGGAAAGGAAGAAGACGGTGATGCGCCCGACCTCGAAAGCCCGCCGGTCGAGGAGGTAGTGGCTAACGCGGGCCGGGCGTTCGACGCGGCCGGCACCACGGAGGATTCCGAAGGCTGGCGGGCGCGCATGATCGCCATGGATAACGGACATGGCTACATCACCATCGCGCTTCCACTGAAGGCGGTCAGCGAGACGGTGGATAAGGCCACCAACCTGATCGTCACCAGCGGCACGCTCGCCACCCTGATCATGTCGCTCGTCGCCTACGTCGTCACCACCCGCGCCTTCCGCCCGCTGGTCCGCGTGGAACGCACCGCGGCGGCCATCGCCGCCGGCGACCTCACGCGCCGCGTCGAGGAGTTCCCCGCGGAAACCGAGGTCGGACGGTTGTCCCGGTCGCTCAACGCGATGCTCGCGCACATCGAACAGGCGTTCCGCGGGCGCGCGGTTTCCGAGCGGAAGATGCGCCGCTTCGTCCAGGACGCCTCGCACGAGTTGCGCACACCGCTGGTCACCATCCAGGGCTATTCGGAGCTCTACCGCCACGGGGGGCTCGCGGATCCCGAGCATCTGGCCACCGCGATGGGCCGCATCGAGTCGGAGGCCAAGCGGATGGGACAGCTGGTGGAGGACCTCCTGACGCTCGCGCGGCTGGACGAGCAGCGGCCGCTGGACCGGCGCCCGCTGGACCTGCTCCTGCTGGCCACGGACGCGGTGGAGGACGCCCGCGTCAGCTCGCCCGACCGTCCCATCCGGCTCGTGGGCATCGATGGGGGCCCGCCGCGCAACGCGCCGACGACCGGCGACGAGGCGCGGCTCCGGCAGGTGGTGGCGAACCTGCTGGCCAACGCGCTGCGCTACACGCCCGCGGGGAGCCCCATCGAGATCGCGGTGGGCACGCAGCCCGTCATCAACGCCAGGTCCGACGCCGTGCTGGAGGTTCGCGACCACGGGCCGGGCATCTCGGAGGAGGACGCGTCGCGCGTCTTCGAGCGGTTCTACCGCGCCGACAGCTCCCGGCAGCGCGAAACCGGCGGCACCGGGCTCGGGTTGGCGATCGTCGCGGCCATTGCCGCCCAGCACGACGGCTCCATCCGACTGACCGAGACGCCCGGCGGCGGCGCGACCCTGTCCGTCCACCTTCCGCTCGTTCCGCTCGACCCCTCCTCCACCGACGCGGACGACGACGACGTTGTCCACACCTCCTGGCTCGACCAGGCGCCGCGCAACCACCGCTCCTAGGCTGGGACCGGGCGCCGCAGGGGCGCCCGCCCGGGGTGAGAACCCCGGGCGAGGATCGCCACGTGAGGGGACGCCATGAGTAGTTTCGCCGCGAACACCGCCGAGATGCGCAACAAGGCCGCGGCCGTGCAGGGGACCATCGAACGGCTCCGGGCGGAGGTGAACACCATGCAGGCAGGGCTGCGCGAGCTGGAGTCCAGCTGGCACGGCGCCGCGGCCCTGAACTTCCAGGGCGTCGTCGCGGACTGGCGTGCCACCCAGCTCCGGGTGGAAGAGTCCCTCGCCGGCATCAACACCGCCCTCTCCAGGGCCTCGCAACACTACGACGACGCCGAGGCGGCGAACGCCAGCATGTTCACGTACTGAGCGCGGCGGGCGGCGGCGGAGCGCCGCTACGGGCGGGGCTCGTCGGCGTTCGGGGCGAGGAGGGCGCGGAGCCGATCCGCGGCGGAGGCGTCCGCGGATGCCGCGGCCTGGACGTTGGCCTCGGAGACGGCCTCGAGGACCTCCTGGCGCTGGATCTTGACCCCACGCGGGGCCTCGATGCCGATCTTGATGCCCTCGCCGCGGACGTCGAGCACGGTGACGACGATGTCGTCCCCGATCAGGATCTTCTCGCCGACCTTACGCGTGAGTACCAGCACCCGGCCATCCTAACTCAGCGGCGGGGAGGTGATCAGACAGGGAGGGAACCGGCGGGGCGTCCAGGTACAGGACGGGAATCCCCAACTCGAGCACCGTCTGCGGGGTGGCTGTCCTCTCCGTGTCGAGGGCGGCCACGGCGTCCACGGGACCCAGCGCATCGAGCGGTTCGACCCAGGCCCGGGTGTCCTCGGACTTGCGGCCGGCGTCCACCGCCGCCCAGAGCTGGTCGGCGCCGAGGGCGGCCACGGCGGACAGCTGGTCCGGCAGGCCGGCCGACGGATCCAGGGCCAGGCGCACGCAGATCGGCGTCCCGGCCATGACACCCTCGGCGCGGGTCCGCAGGACGCCCGCGCGGTCCGCCAGCAGCGGATCCGTGGACTCCAGGATGCGGGTCCGCGCACGCGCCGGTCCGGGGGCCGCCATCCCGGAACCGGGTCCGCCGAAGAACGCGGACGCCGCCCGGGCGGCGTCCGCACCCACCCCCACCACGAGGATCAGATCGCCGGGACCACGCAGCGGCGCGGGAACCGCCGGCCGCGCGCGCGGCGGCGCGGCAGGCCGGCCGGACACCGGGTGAGCGGGCGGTCTCGCCACGCCGGGCCCCGCATCGCCGCCGAGCCTGGGTTCGTCCCCCTCTCCGGTCCCCGCATGGTCCGAGGATCCATGGCCCGCTCCGAGCGTCAGACCGTCCAGCACGCGGGCGAAGGCCTCGGAGCCCGTGGACACCTCCCCGCCGGGACGGCCGTGGAGCCGGGCCTCGGTGTCGTCCGCCTCGGCCAGCAGCGCGAGGATCCCGGAGCGCGGCGGAAGCGGAGGAACGGCCGCGCGCCTCCCCCGGCCCGGCGATCGGCGAGTCTCCCCCGCGTCTCCGCCCGCAGTCCCGCCGCCGACTTCGCCGACAAGCACGGCGCCGGGCGCGGCGTGCGGCGCCTCGACGGTGACCTCGAAGTGGCGCCGCGCGAAGAGTCCGCCGATCCCGCCGACGGTCACGCGCTCGACCGCGACGATCCTCGCGTCCGGACCGTGGTCCCGGGCCACGCGCTCGGCGATGCCCTCGAGGGTCGGGCTCTCAAGCTGAAATCTGGTCAGCGCCACGCACGACTCCCACGGTCTCGATGTCGGCGCCGCCCGCGGTCGCCTCCTGGTAGGACAGGACCGGAATGCCGCCGGGTTGCGGCGCGACGAGTCGGCGCACCGCCGGCCGCAGCGCCGGAGCGCAGACCAGCACGGCGGACGTGCCGCGCTGGTCCAGCTGCGCGAGGCACTCCTTGAACGAAGCGAGGACGTTCTCCAACCGTCGCGGGTCGAGCATGATCTGGGTCCCCTGCTCGGAGGGCCGCAGCCCCTCCAGCATCGACTGCTCCAGCGACGGGTCGATCATGATGACCCGCAGGGTCGGGCCGTCCAGGTGCGCCGCACACAGGGCCGGACCGAGCGCCTGGCGTGCCGCCTCGACGAGGCCCTCGGGATCGGTCGACACCCGGGCGCGCAGGGAGAGCGCCTCGTAGATCCGCTGCAGGTCGTTGATCGGCACCTGCTCCGCCAGCAGGCCCTGCAGGACGCGCTGGACCTCCGCCAGGCTCAGGAGCGCGGGCACGAGCTCGTCGACCGCCGACGGGTTGATCTCCTTGACGCCGTCCGTCAGCACGCGCACGTCTTCGCGGGTGAGCAGCCGGGCTGCGTTCGACTGGATGACCGCGGAGAGGTGCGTCACGACCACGGAGACGCGGTCGATCGTCGTCGCACCCGACATCTCGGCATTGTGGCGCAACTCGGCGGGGATCCACTTGCCGCCCAGCCCGAACACGGGCTCCACGACCGCGGTGCCCGGCAGCGCGTCCAGCTGGTCCCCCAGGGCCAGGACCTTCCCGCGCGGGGCCTCGCCGCGCCCGGCCTCGACGCCGGCGATCCGGATGGCGTAGGTGGCGGGGGGCAGGTCCACGCTGTCGCGGGTGCGGACGGGCGGCACCACGATCCCCAGGTCCAGGGCGATCCGCCGACGCAGAGCGCGCACGCGCGCGAGCAGGTCCTCGCCGCCGCCGTTGACGATGTCCACGAGATCCGGGGCCAGCTGGATCTCCAGCGCATGGACCCGCATCTGCTCGATGAGATCCTCGGTGGTCTCGCGCGGCTCCGCGGTGAGAGCCGCGCGCTCGGCCGCCTCGCCGGCCTCCCGCGCGGACTCCCGGGACTTGATGCGCTGGGCCGCGAAAAGCAACAGCCCGCCCACCAGCACGAACGGCAGCTTCGGCATGCCCGGGACGAGCGCCAGGGCGATCGACGCCGCGCCGGCGATCAGCAAGGCCGTGCGCGACTGGACCAGCTGGTCCGACGCGGTGGTGCCCATGTCGGCCTCGGCGTTGGAGCGCGTGACGATCATGCCCGTGGACACGGCCATGAGCAGCGCCGGGATCTGCGTGGCGAGTCCGTCGCCGATCGTCAGGAGGGCGTACGTGTTGAGCGCCTCCCCGACGTCCATGCCGCGCTGGAGCATGCCGATCGCGATGCCGCCGACGATGTTGATGATGATGATGACGATGCCGGCGATCGCGTCGCCCTTGACGAACTTCGACGCGCCGTCCATGGCGCCGTAGAAGTCCGCCTCCGCCGCGACCTCGGCGCGGCGCTCGCGCGCCTGCGTGTCGGTGATGAGGCCGGCGTTCAGGTCGGCGTCGATCGCCATCTGCTTGCCGGGCATGGCGTCGAGCGTGAACCGGGCGCCGACCTCGGCCACGCGTTCGGCGCCCTTGGTGACGACCACGAACTGGATCACGACGAGGATCAGGAAGACCACGAACCCGATGATGAGGCTTCCCCCGACCGCGATGTGGCCGAACGCCGCGATCACGTCCCCCGCGAACCCGTTGCCGAGCACCAGCCGGGTCGACGCGACGTTGAGGCTGAGCCGGAACAGCGTCGCGACGAGCAGCAGCGACGGGAACACCGAGAAGTCCAGCGGCTTGCGCACGAACATGGTGTTGAGCAGGATCACGAGCGCCAGCAGGATGTTCACGGCGATCAGCGCATCCAGCATGAGCGGCGGCACCGGGACGATCAACAGCATGATGATGCCGACGACGCCCAGCGGGACGGCCACTTTGGAGAGGGTGCTGAAGTTCATCGGGGGGCTTTCTGGCTGGGGTCGGAGGATGCGTGCCGGGCGGTCGCGGGACGCGGGTCGGGCGGCCGGATCGGCGGCGGCGCGCCGGGCGGCGCGGCGTGCGGCCCGTGCGCCCCGTGGGCGCGGTGCGCGGCGCCGGCGGGCGGCACCGTGTGCACGCCGTCCGCCGCACCGCGCGCCTTGAGGGCCATCACGAAGGCCAGCACCCGGGCGACGGCCCCATACATCTCGGCGGGGATCTCCTGGCCCAGCTCGCAGGCGCCGTGCAGGGCGCGCGCCAGCTCGACGTCGCGCACCATCGGGACGCGCCGCGCGCTGGCCTCCTCGCGGATGCGGGCCGCGATCGTGCCCGCACCCTTGGCCACGACCCGCGGCGCGGACTTCCCCGGCTCGTAGCGCAGCGCGACGGCGACGTGGGTCGGGTTCACCAGGACGACGTCGGATTGTCCGACGGCGGCGATCATCCTGTTGCGGCTCATCGAGAGCTGGCGCGACCGCCGCTGCGAGCGGATGAGCGGATCGCCGTCGGTCTTCTTCGTCTCGTCCTTGACCTCCTTCTGCGTCATCCGCGTGTGCTTGCGGTTGCGCCGGCCGACGACGACGAGGTCCACGACGGCCAGGACCAGCCCCGCGAGCACCGCGGACTGCAACAGCGACGCGACGCCGCCGCCGGCCGCGGCCAGCAGCGACGCGATCGGCAGGGCCCCCGCCTCCAGCAGGACCGGCATCAGGCCGTTGACCACGGACCACAGCACCAGCGCCACGACCGCCGTCTTCAGCAGCGCCTTGCCGCCCTCCCAGAGGGCCTGCAGCCCGAAGGTCCGTTGGAGCCCGGTGACCAGGTTGAGGCTCTCGCCACGGAACTTGAACTTGCGGAAGTACACGCCGCCCTGGAGGGCCGCGGCGGCCGCGACGACCAGCGCGACCGCCGCGAGCATCGGCGCCAGCGTCGTGCCGAGCGAGGCCATCCCGGCGTCGAGCGCGCCGAGCGCCGCCGCCGGGTCCGGGTTCTCCACCACGGCGGACACCGTGGCGAGCTGGGACCGTGCCGCCGACTCCCCGGCGCCGAGGGCGGTGGGGATCATGACGGCGGCCGCGCCGATGCCCAGCCAGGCGGTCAGGTCCTGCGAGCGCGAGAGCTTGCCCTTGGACCGCACGTCCTTCATGCGCTGCGGCGTGGCCTTCTCGGTGCGCTCCCCCGAATCCTGCGACACCTAGCCCGTCACCGCCCGCATCGATTCCAACGCGTCGCGCACGAGGGCGGACACGACGGCCGGGAGCGCGACGAAGACCGTCCCGGCCAGCGTGAGCGTCAGCAGGATCTTCAGAGGGAACCCCATCGCGAACGCGTTGAGGGCCGGGGCGGCACGGGTGAGCAGGCCCAGGCCGACGTCGGCCAGGAACAGGACCACCAGCAGCGGTCCGGCGATCTGGACCGCGGCGAGGAACATGGCCGTCAGTCCGTCCGTCATCTGGCCGACGGCCGGCTCCAGGGCCAGTCCGCCGCCGAGCGGGACGGCGTCGAAGGACCGGAACAGGCCGGCCAGGACCAGCTGGTAGCCGTCGGAGGCGATCAGCAGGGCCAGCGCGGCGACGTGGAACAGCCGGGTGAACTGGGCCCCGTTCACCATCGATTGGGGGTCGAAGGCCTGGGCCAGCTGGAAGCCGCCGAACAGGTCGATGAGTCCGCCGGCCGCCTGCACGGCCGCGAACAGCAGCATCACCAGGAAGCCGAGCGCGGCCCCGGTGACCAGCTCGAGCAACAGGGCGCCGAAGAATCCCGCGGTGTCCAGCGCGGCGTACCCCTCGACGAGGCGCGGCGACACGGCCAGCGCCAGTCCGACGCCGAGCATCGCCTTGATGCGGGCCGGGAACGCGTTGTAGGAGAACGGGGGCGCGACCACGATGAACGCCGTCATGCGGACCGCCGCCAGCATCACGGCCTCCAGCCAGTCCAGGGGCAGCTCGGTGGTCACGTCAGCCGCCCTGGAGCAGCGAGGGGATCATGTCGAACAGCCCATGGGTGAAGGCGATCATCTCGGAGATCATCCAGTGCCCGCAGACCAGCAGCGCGATCGCGACCGCGGCCGCCTTCGGCACGAAGGACAGCGTGATCTCCTGGATCTGCGTCATCGACTGGACCAGCGAGATCGCGAACCCGACCACGAGCGACGTCACCAGGACGGGTGCGGACAGCTTCGCCGCCATCACGAGGCCGCTCAGCCCGATGTCCAGGACCGCGTTCGTATCCACGTCAACCGCCCCCGGTCGCGTAGCTGCCGACCAGCGCGGTGACGATCAGTCCCCAGCCGTCGACGAGGACGAACAGCAGGATCTTGAACGGCAGCGAGATCATCACCGGCGGCAGCATCATCATGCCCATGGACATCAGCGCGGACGCGACCACGAGGTCGATGACCAGGAAGGGCACGAAGACCACGAAGCCGATGATGAACGCCGCGCGGAGCTCGGAGATCATGAACGACGGGATCAGGGTGGTCAGCGGCACGTCCTGCGGGGTGGCCGGGTTCTCCAGCCCCGCGGCCCGCGTCATCAGGGCGATGTCCTCCTCGCGGGTGTGCGCGGTCATGAACTCCCGCAGCGGCACCACGCCCCTCTCCAGCGCCTCGTCCAGCTCGATCGAGCCGGCGAGGTAGGGCTGCACGCCGACGTCGTTCATCTCCGTCAGCACGGGCGCCATGATGAACAGCGACAGGAACAGGGCCAGCCCCGCCAGGACCTGGTTGGGCGGAATGGTCGGCAGCGACAGGGCGTTGCGGGTCATGGCCAGGACGACGAAGATCTTCGTGAACGAGCTCATCATCAGGAGCAGCGCCGGCGCGACCGCCAGCAGCGTGATGGCCAGCAGCGTGACGACGGCGGAGCTGGGCGTCCCGTTCGGCCCGTTGATCTCGACCGACAGCCCGCCGCCCTCCTCGCCCGGCGCGGGATCGACGGGCGCCGCGTGGCCGGTGGCCGCCGCGGCGAGCGCGAGCAGCAGTGCCGCCAGGGCGGCCACGCACAGGAGCACCGCCCACCGCCGGATCCCGGCGGCGCGGGGACCGGACGCGCGGGGACCGGACGCGCGGGGGCCGAACGCGCGGGGCCCGAACGCGCGGGAGCCGGCGCCCGCGGAGCCCGGGGCACCCAGGGGATCCACGGCACTCACGGCGAGGGGCTGCGGCGCAGCGCGGCCGCCGCTTGGCGCCAGGTCTGGCCGGAGAGCACCGACCCGGCCAACGGCGAACCGGGCTGTGCATCCCGCGCCCGGCGCAAGCTGGGCGCGAACGGGTCTCCGCCGTCGTCCCCGCCGGGCGGCGCGTCCGGGACGGCCGTCTCCGCGGGGACGTCGAAGCTGTCCAGCACGCTGACGGCGTGCTCGGCCACGCCCAGCAGGTAGCGGCGCCCCTCGACGTCGACGAGGACCACCGAGGCCTTGGGTCCGATGCCCTGCCGCGCGACCACGTCGACGTGCCGGTGCCCGGCCGCGCCCAGCCGCGGGACGAGGCGGCGCTGCAGGACATAGAGGAGCCCCAGGACCGCCGCGAGCGAGACGATCACCCGCAGCGCGATGAAGAGATTGTCCAACTAGTTCAGGCCTTCCGCGACGTCCAGGATCTCGGTGATGCGGATCCCGTAGTCCTGGTCCATCACGACGACCTCGCCGTGGGCGATGAGCCGGCCGTTGAGGAGCACGTCGGCGGGGGCGCCGGCGGAGCGGTCGAGCTCGACAACGGCGCCCGGCTCTAGGTTCAGGACGTCCCGCACGGACATGCGGGTGCGTCCGATCTCGACCGTGAGCGCCATCTCGACGTTGTTGATGCGGCCCAGCCGCGCGGCGGACGAGCGGTCGGCCCCGGGGGACGCGGGCGCGCGGTGGGTGGCCGCGCCGCCGTTGTCGCGCAGGCGCAGGGCGAACCAGCCCGCGGGCGCGCCCGCGGCCTCGAGCCGGAACAGGACCGTCTCCCCATCCGCGAGCAGCGCCTCCGCGGACGCGTCGGCGGCGCCGGAGAGCACACCGACGCCCAGCACCGCCGTCGCGGCCTCGAGGGACGGGCGCAGCACGTCGGCGATGGACACGGGACCGGCGTCGAACTCTTCGGCGCCCGCCAGCAGCGACGCGTCCACCTGCACGGCCACGTCGGCGGAGAGCTGTCCGACGAAGCTCGCCGCGGCGACCTCCCCCGGGCCGCCGAACGCCGCGCCGTCCCGGGGGCCGGCATGGAGCTGCGCGGTGACCGGCAGCGCCGTCGGAAGCACGGACGCCAGGGCCTGCGCGGCCGCGGTGTACAGGGCCGCGGCATGCAGGGCCGGCTGCGTGGGCTGGGTGGTGGTCATGCGGGGTTCTCCTCGGTGGAAACGACGACGGCGGCGATCCGGCCGCCCCGGGCGCCGGCGGCGGCCTGGCCCAGCGTGCGGCCGGCGACGGACAGGTGGAACGGGCGGTGGGTGCCGTGCGGGAGCGCCAAGACGTCGCCGACCGCGAGGTCCATGACGGCCCGCGGCGTGACCTTCGCCGGCGCGAGGCGCAGCGCGACGTCGACGGGCGTCTCCGCGAGCTGGGCGCGGATCAGCGCGGGGGCGTCGGCGGTGGCCGCCGGCGGGGTGGCGTCGCCGAGCCGCGGCAGCACGGCGTCGGCCGGCAGGGCCAGGGTGGCGGGGACGCTGCGGTCCCCCACCCGCACGGCGAAGGAGGCCGCGACCATCAGCTCGGACTTCGCGGCGGCCTGGGCGAACTGGGAGTTGTAGTGGATCTCGTCGACGGCGAGCGGGGCCTCCAGCAGCGCCCCTAGCGAGTAGCGGAGGTCCTCGAGGGCCTCGCCCATCAGCCCTTCGACCAGCGTCTGTTCGATGCGGGTGAAACGGCGCTCGGCGACGTCGGAGGCCGAGGTGCTGCCCAGCATGTGGGACACCCAGTTCAGCGCGGCGGCCGCCGGGAACTGGATGACGGCCTTCGCCGCCGTGCCGCCGACGTCGCACAGCACCATCGCCGTCGTGGCGGGCAGCGAGGACACGTGGTCGTCGTAGGTCCGCAGGGCCACGCCCTCGAAGGACACCTGGGACGGCACCCGCACCTTGGCCGTCAGCTGCGTGCCCCACTGGCGTGCGAAGGTCTCGAACGCCAGCCCCAGGACCCGGGAGTGCTCGCGGGCCAGCGCGGCGGGTCGGCGGAAGTCGTACGGAACCGCGGCGCGGGCTGTGGACGGCGTGGCAACGGGCACCCCTGCGCCGGGGGCCCCCACGGGCGGGACTGTCACGGTGCGGACTATCGGACGGACGCCGGGACCCGTTAGGAGTTCGGCCTGCCCGGTTTCAGGACTTCGCCACGGCCGGCAGCAGCTCCCGGACGCTCTCCAGTTCCGCCGACAGGACGACGACGTCGACCCGCCGGTTCAGGGACAGCTTGTCCCGCCCCGCGAGGGGACGGGCGTCGCCATAGCCGACCGAGGCGATGCGCTGGGGCCGTACGTCTCCGTCCTCGACGAGCGCGCGGAGCACGCGGGTGGCGCGGCTCGCGGACAGCTCCCAGTTCGTCGGGTACGGATCCACGGGACGCCGCACGTCCGCGTAGCCCTCGACCTCGAAAAACCGATCCGTCGGCGCCAGCACCGGGGCGATGGCGGTGAGGATCTCCCGGGCGTTCCCGGTCAGGTCCGCGCTGTTGGGCAGGAAGAACGTCTCCGCGCTGACGAGCCGGATCGTCAGCCCGCGTTCGTCGATGGAGAAGGCCGCGGCCCCCGCGTGCCCCGACGCCTTCAGGCGCTGCTCGATCTTGCGCTGCAGCTGTTCCAGGTCCGCCTGTTCCCGCGCGGCACGGCGCTGGAGTTCCCGCCGCTCGGTCACCGCGGACTCGACGTCGGTGAGCACGCCCTCCTTGCCGGCCATCTCCGGGGGCACCACGACACCCTCGGCGGTGTCCACGGTCTGCGACTGCTCGACGCCGAAGCCGGTCGCGAGCGAGGTCTTGAGCTTCTCGAATTTGGCCTGGTCGACCGTGGACATGGCGTAGAGCACGATGAACAGGCACATCAACACCGTGACCATGTCCATGTAGGACGCCATCCAGCGTTCCTCGCCGCCGCCGTGCTCCTCGTGGCCCCGGGAGCGGCGGCGCCGGCTCATGCCGCGTCCTTGACCGCCGCGGATGCGCCGGACTTCTTCTCGTTCAGTTCGTGGGCGGGCACCATGGCGCGCAGCCTCTCCCCCAGCAGCAGGGGCTGGCTGCCGGACTGGATCGCCAGGATGCCCTCCATGGTCAGCGTCATCCTGTCGACCTCCAGCTCGGAGATCCGCCGCAGCCGCGCCCCGATCGGCAGCCACAGGAAGTTCGCCGACACGAGGCCCCACAGCGTCGCAACGAAGGCCGCGGCGATCATGTGGCCCAGCTCGTCCGGCTTGGAGAGGTTCTCCAGCACGTGGGTGAGGGACACGACGGTCCCGATGATGCCGACGGTCGGCGCGTACCCGCCCATGCCGGAGAAGAACTTCGAGGCGATGCCGTCGGTGCTCTCCTTGGTCCCGATGTCGTCCTCGAGCTGCTCGCGCAGTTCCTCGCCGTCGATCCCGTCGGCCAGGTTCTGCAGGGCCCGGCGGAGGAACGGGTCCTTGGTTTCCTGGGCCTGCGCCTCCATGGCGAGCAGGCCCTCGCTGCGGGCCACCTCCGCGAGGGAGACCAGCCGGGCGATCAGCTCGCCCGGGGGCGCCACCTTGCCGCGGAACGCGGACGGCAGAGCCTTCACGGCCACGATCGCGTCCCGGACCGTGCCGCTGGCGATCGCCACGGCGATGGTGCCGAAGAACACCAGGATCATGGGGGCGGGCAGCAGGATCGAGCTGATGCTGGCGCCCTCCATGATCAGCATGGTGAACATGGCGCCGAAGGCCAGCAGGATGCCGATCAGTGTTGCGGGATCCATTAGTGCGTCCTCGGTCGAAGCTGGAGCGTGCCGTCGGACGGGCCGTTCGGGGGCGCGACGGGGTCGGTCCCCCGGGCCAGCGCCACGACGCGGGCCCTGAATGCTGCGATCAGCCCGACGACCTCGTCCAGGGACTCCACCACCACGTACTTCGCGCCGTTCACCATGACCAGCACGGTGTCCGGGTTTTCCTGGATCCGCTCGACAAGGTCCGGGTTGATGGCGAAGCGGCTGTTGTTCAGCCGGGTCACGACGATCATGGGCCCGTCCTTTCACGCACCACTCTCGGCACCGGTGGCGCCGCCGTTAGGCGGCGGCGCCGGTGCCGTCGTCCTAGCGCTTCAGGTTGGCCAGCTCCTGGAGCACCTCGTCGCTCGTGGTGATGATGCGCGCGTTGGCCTGGAAGCCGCGCTGCGCGACGATCAGGTTGGTGAACTCCTGCGAGAGGTCCACGTTGGACATCTCGAGCAGCCCGCCGGAGATCGAGCCGAGGCCGGCCGCGCCGGGGGCGGCGAACCGGATGTCCCCGGAGTTCGCGGTCACCGAGTAGCCGGATCCCCCGTTCTTCTCCAGACCGGCCGGGTTGGCGACGGAACCGAGCACGATCTGGGCGATCGCGCGCTGGGCCCCGTTGCTGAACGTGCCGGTCAGCGTGCCGTCGGCGCCGAGCGAGTAGGACTCGAGCATGCCGGCGGCCCGGCCGTCCTGGCCCGTGACGGAGACCGTCTCGAGGTCGGCGTAGCCGGTGACCCCGGCGAGGTCCACGCGGATCCCGCCGACGGTCAGCGCTCCGCCGCCGGTCTGCGCCCCGTTGGCGAAGGCCAGGGATGCGGCGCCGGTGGCCGCTCCGTCGCTCCCGGCCACGTCCCAGCCGGCCGCGGTGCGCGTGAACGTCAGGGTCAGCGTGCGGCTGGAGCCGTCCGCGCCGAACACCTCCCGGTCCTGCACCAGGGCGGTGCCGACCGCGGCGTCGGAGGGCAGGTTGCCCCCGACGGTCGCCGCCGTCGTGGCGGCGCCCGGTGCGACGGCGTCGCGCGGCAGCGTGATGTCCTGCAGCGCGCCCCCCGCGGGGACGACTCCGTTCACCGCAACCCACCCCTGGACGATCCCGCCCTCGGGGCTGACCAGGCGGCCGTTGCCGTCGAAGTCGAAGGCTCCCGCTCGCGTGAGGACGTTCTGGTTGCCCTGGCGGGTGACGAAGAATCCGTCCCCGGAGATCATCATGTCCGTGCTGCGCCCCGTGCTCTGCGCGGATCCCTGACTGTGGTTCGTGGTGATGCCCGCGATCTGGACGCCCAGGCCGACCTGCGCGGGGTTGCCGCCGCCGGCGGCGTCGCGCGGTCCCGCCGCCCCCTGCGTCATCTGCGACAGGGTGTCCTGGAACTGGGTGGAGGAGCTCTTGTAGCCGGCGGTGTTGACGTTGGCGATGTTGTTGCCGGTGGTGTCCAGCATGGTCTGGTGGGCGCGGAGGCCGGAGATGCCTGAGTAGAGCGAGCGGAGCATGGTGTGCCTTTCGGGGGGGCGGTGCGGGTGGGGTGGAGCAGCGATCGGAAACGTGCGGGGTCAGGCGGTGAGCGGCGGGGTGTCCGCCGCGCCCGGGGCCGGTTCGACGGGAGCATCGGGGGCGACGGGATCGACGGGTGCGTTGGGGGCGTCGGAAACCGGTGCGGAGGCGTCGCGCACGGCCACGATCTGCGAGTACGGGACCTGCAGGCCACCGATCGTCACCAGGGGTTCGTCGCCCGCGAAGGAGACGGCCGTGACCAGGCCCGCGATGCCCGTCGCCGCGTCGGTCTCGGCGAGTCGGCCCACCAGCGCCGCGGCCGCGGACCGCTGTTGGACGGCGAGCGCTGCGTCCTGGGTGTCGGCGAGCGCGGTGAGCCGCTCCATGGACGCCAGCTGCGTGGTCTGGGCGATCATGTCGTTGGTGTCCATGGGAGCGCTGGGGTCCTGGTTGCTCAGCTGGGTCACCAGCAGGTGCAGGAACACCTCCCCGTCCATGGTCTGCTTCGGGACACGCGCGGCCTGCGGCGAACCCGTCTGCCCCATGTCGATCGGCGAGATTGTCATGATCTTCCTTCCTAAGCCATCACGTCGAGGTGCTGGGTGGTCTGGTGGGGACGGCCGCCGACGGCGTCGGGGGCCTGCGCGGCCCCGTCCGGGGCCGTCCCGCTGCTGCCGCCGGCGCGCGTGGCGTCCCCCGTCGACGGCTGCTGGCGGGCGCCGTGGTGGGTTCCGTCCGGCCGGGCGCCGCCGTAGTCCGCGTGCTGTCCCGCGGGGTGGTTCGGCCCGGAGCCGGTTCCGCCCGCGGACGCACCGCCGCCGGACACGTCCCCCGCGGCGAGGAACAGGTACCCCGCGCCGGTGGACGCCAGGTCCCGACGGAGGTCCGGCAACATGGCGCGCAGTGCGTCCCGGCCCGCATCGGTGGGGGCCAGCAGCTCCACACGCAGGCCGTCGCCGCCGAGGTGGGCCTTGACCGTCACCGGTCCGACGCCGTCCGGAGCCACGTTGACGACCAGCGTCTGTTCGCCGCGTGGGCCGGCGACGAGCGACGCCACCGGCCCCGCCAGTTGCCGGTGCAGTGGCGGCGGCGCGGTTCCCGCCTGCGCGTGTGCCGTGGCCGGCACCGGAGGCGCCGGGGGTCCGCCGGCCGACCGCTCCGGCGCAAACTGCGGCGGACCTGCGAGAACCGCCGCGGAACCTTGCGCGTCCCCGGACGGCGCGCCATGCTGCGCCGCCGTGGCCGTGGAGGGAGCAGCGGAGGCAGAGGCGGGAGCGGTCGGTGAGGCGGGGGCTCCCTGCGGCCCCACCGCCCCGGTCCCGGCGGTCTCCGCCGCGTCGTCGTCTTGCGGGACCGCGGTGGCCGCGACACCCGTCGGGGTCGCGCCGTGCCCGGCAGTCGCGGTGGCCGCGACACCCGTCGGGGTCGCGCCGTGCCCGGCGGTCGCGGCATCCGCGGCCGTTCCGGCAACTCCCGCGGACACCCGGTGCCCGTCGGGGAAGGAGGTGCCGGCGGGTAGGCCCGCGTCGCCGTCGGCCGGGGATCCGCTGTGGGCAGGAGCGGCTTCGTCCGCAGGCGTCCGCGCGGCTGCGACATGGAGGGCGGAGGCACCGGGGACCACGGCAATCACGGAAGCGGCCCCAGGGGCGATGGCTGCGGCTTCGGGGACCGCGGCCTCCAAGGCTGCGGTATCGGAGGCAGCCGCATCGGAGGCAGCGGCATGGGAGGTAGCGGATTCGGAGGCAGCGGGGACGACGTCGGCCGCCGCGGCGTTCCCGGAGTCCGATGCGGTCGCCGCATCCACCCCGTCGCCGGGCACCGGGCGCGTCGTGCCGACGGTCGCCGACCAGGGCGCCGCGGCAGTGCCGGCGCCGCCCGCCGGGGACGGCTCCCGCCGCCCGGCCGGTCCTCCCGCCGCGGCGGATCCGGCGTCGTGCCGGCGGGGAAGTTCGGCGGCGAGCGCCGCGCCGAAGGACACTCCGGCGACGCCGGCTGCCGCCCCGGACGGCGCTCCGGCACGCCCCGGGAGCGCCACGGGTGCCACGGGTGCCACGGATGCAGCGGGCCCTCGGGCCACCATCGGCGCCAGCGCGCTCACGGCGCGGATCCCGCGGGGGCGGCGCTCGCGGCCGCCGACGACGCGGCCGGGACGATGCGGCGGATGGTCATGATGTCGGCGTCGGTCTCGAAGAGCTCGCGGATCGAGACGTTCTCTCCGGGACGTGGCGCGTGCAGCATCCGGTTGTCCCCCAGGTAGATGCCGATGTGCCCGCCCCCGCGGGTGACGATGAGGTCCCCGGGGCGGGCCTGCGCGAGGGAATCCACCTCCGCCCCCATGCGGGCCTGGTCCCGGGCCACGCGCGGCAGCTCGACCCCGAGGTCGCGGAAGGTGTGCTGGACCAGCGACGAGCAGTCCAGCCCCGTGGCCGGGTTGTTGCCGCCCCAGACGTACGGGATGCCGAGGTACTTCCGGGCCGTGGCGACGACGTCCGCGCCGGTGGTCCCGGCGTCCGCCTCCACCGGTCCCGCGGGCCGCGCGGCCGACACGGGGGCCGCCGACACGGGGGCCGCGGGCGCGGCTGGCGCGGCGCGGGCGACCTCCGCCGCCAGCGCCTCGGTGAACAGCGCGGCCGACGCCGGGGCGGACGCCGTCCGCGCCGGGGCGGCCCAGCCGGTGCCCGCGAGCTGCCCCGCCGTCAGACCCCCGGGCGCGACCGGCTGCGCGGCGCCCGCGTACAGGGACCCCGACGCCCCCGACGCCCCCGAGGCCGGCGCGGCCGCGGTCGCCGGGGACTGGGCGGTGGCGGGTGCCGCCCCGCTGATGCGTGCCAGCGTGGTCTGGATGGTGCCGATCCTGCCGATGGCGTCGCCGTAACTCATCGGTCCCCGCCCCTTCCGGTTTCCGGGCCGCGCGCGGCCAGCTCGTCGAGTGTGGTCTGTTCCCTGGCGAGGTCCTCGCGCGCCCGCTCCTCGGCGTGCCGGTCGCCGAGCTTCTGGAGCGCGACGGCGCTGCGGCGCGCGGCCCGGTGCTCCTCGGCCGCCGCGCGGGCTCCGGACTCGAGCGTCGCGACGAGCCCGTCCAGCTCGACCAGCATGCCGCGCGTCGAGGCGCGGGCCGCGGCGATGGCCAGCAGGGTGGCGGAGCTGTCGGCCTCCGCGGCGGAGTCCTCCGCCTCGGCACGCGCGCGGGCGCTGCGCGCCGCGCCGTCGCGCAGGCCGGCGTTCGCCGAGGCCAGCCGCCCGGCGGCCTGGGCCTCCTGGGCGTCGCGCAGCCGCAACAGCCCGGAGAGGCGGAACTCGCGGCCCATTGTCAGACCCCCACCCGGCGCACCAGCGCGTCGAGGTCCGCCCAGGACCGCGCGGCCGGGACCGGCTCGTCGAGGCGCTGGCGCAGGAAGGAGTTGATGGCGTCCTCGTGGTCGACGGCGGCGTCCACCAGCGGGTTCGCCCCGCGCTGGTACGCGCCGACGTCGAGCAGGTCCTGGGCCGCGCGGCGCGCCGCCAGCACGCGGCGCAGCGCGGACGCGGTGGCCGACTGCTCGCGCGACGTCACGCGCGAGGCCACGCGGGACACGGAGGAGAGGACATCGATGGACGGGAAGTGTCCGGCGACGGCCAACCGGCGGTCCAGCACCACGTGGCCGTCGAGCAGGGACCGGGCCGAGTCGGCGATGGGTTCGTTGTGGTCGTCCCCGTCGACCAGCACCGTGTAGATGCCCGTGATCGACCCGGCGGCGTCCGTCCCGGCGCGTTCGAGGAGGCGCGCGAGCAGCGAGAAGGTCGACGGCGGATAGCCCCGGGTGGCCGGCGGTTCCCCCGCCGAGAGGCCGATCTCGCGCTGGGCCATGGCCACGCGCGTCAGCGAATCCATCATCAGCAGGACGTCGGCCCCGCGTTCGCGGTGGAACTCGGCGATGCGCGTGGCCGCGAACGCGGCCCGCAGCCGCATGCGCGCGGGCTCGTCCGACGTCGCGACGACCACGATCGACCGCGCCAGGCCCTCGGGCCCGAGGTCCTCCTCCAGGAACTCGCGCACCTCGCGGCCGCGCTCCCCCACCAGGGCGATGACGTTGACCGCGGCGTCCGTGCCGCGGGCGACCATCGACAGCAGCGAGGACTTGCCCACGCCGGATCCGGCGAAGAGCCCAATGCGCTGGCCGCGCCCGACGGCGGTCATGGTGTCCACGGCCCGCACGCCGACCTGCAGTTGTTCGGTGATGCGCGCCCGGTCCAGGGGTGCCGGCGGGTCGTTCTCCAGCGGCACGCGCACATGGGGCCCGAGCGGCCCCTTGCCGTCGATGGGCCGACCGAGCCCGTCGAGGACCCGGCCCATGAGCCCGTCGCCGACCGGGATCAGCGCGGGACGCCCATTGCTGCGCACGGGATCGCCGGCCGCGACCCGGTCCAGGGGACCGAGCGGCATGCAGCGCAGGCCGGACCGCTGCGCGGCAACGACCTCGGCGGGAACGCCGCCGTCGCCGATGCGCACGACCGAGCCCACGGGGCAGGCCAGTCCGGCGACCTCGACGCTCAGCCCCACGATGGACGAGACGACGCCCACCCGCTGGGGCGCGGCGGCGGACAGCGCGGCGGCGAGGCCCTCGGTCCGCACCGCCGACACGCGGCGGCCCAGCTCGGGCCCGGCGGTCATTCCGTCCCCCCGGCGAGGGCCTCGCGGCACCGCGCCAGCGCCGTGGAGATCCGGGCGTCGAGGAAACCGTCCGGGAAGTCGGTGACCGCGTCCCCGCGGGTGAGCCCGGCGTCGGGGACCAGGCGCACCTCAGCGGCGCGCACCATGTCCTGCGGCAGCGCGGCAAGGTCCGCGGGGTGCAGGCGCACCGCGTGGACGGTGCGGGGCTCGACGCCCTCCAGCGCGCGGGCCAGCGCCGCCCGGGCGCCGTGCTCGGCGTCGGACAGCTCCGTGCCGAGCACGGCCTCCGCGAGCTCCAAAGCGGTCTCGACGAGGGTGTGCCGGACGTCGTGGACGACGGGCACCGTGCGGCGCTCCAGCGCGGCCGCCGCCCCGTTCAGCGCGGCGAGTGCCTCCGCCGCCGTGCGGTTGCGCGCCCGCTCCGCAAGCTCGTGGCGCGCGGCGAGTTCCTCGCGCAGGGCGCGCGTCCGCTCCTCCGCGGCGCGCAGGCCGGCGGCGTACCCGGCGGCGTAGCCCCGCACCCGCCCGGCGGCGGCGGCGCCGTCGTGGTCCGCGGGCGCCCCCACGGCGGCGAACACCGCGGGCTCGAAGGACGTCGCGGCCGCGGGTCCGGCCCCCGCCGCGTCGGCGAGGCCGTAGCCGTGGCCGGCGGACAGGGTGCGGCTAGGCGACATACCGGTCCTCGTCCCCGCTCCGCAGCGTGATCTCGCCGCCGCTCTCGAGCTGGCGCATGGAGCGGACGACGGCGGCGCGGGCGTCGTCCACCTGGGACTGCCGCACCTGCCCCGCGCCCGCCGTCTCGGCGTCGAGGATCTCCTTGGTGCGGTCGGAGATGTTCGACCGGATGGCCTCGGCGACGGCGGCGTCCGCGCCCCTCACGGCGAGCGCCAGGGTCGCGGGGTCGATGCCGCGCAGCACCCGCTGCACGTCGCGCCGTTCGAACCTGACGATGTCGGCGAAGGAAAGCATCCGCGCGCGGACCTGCTCGGCGAGCACCGGGTCGCGCAGCTCGAGCTGCGCCATGAGGTCGCGCTCGACCGCGGTGTCCGAGCGGTTGATGATGTCCACCAGGGGCTGGATGCCGCCGACGGCGTCGGCGGGCGCCCGGGGCGCGACGACGGCGCCGGACCGCGCCTTCAGCGTCTCGGCCACGACCCGGACGGCCTCCGGGGACGCGGGACCCATTGTGGCCAGGGCCCGGGCGACGTCCGTCCGGTGCGCGGGGTCGAAGCCGGCGAGCACCGCGGAACCGATTTCCGGACGCAGGTGCGCCAGGACCAGGGCGGTGGTCTGCGGCAGCTCTCCATCGAGCAGGGCGCCGACCTGTACGGCCTCCGCCGACTCGAGGAACTCGAAGGACTTCCCGGCGAGGGAGGACGCGAGGCGGTCCATCACCGTCGTGGCCCGCTCGCTCCCGAACGAGGCCTCGAGGAGTCCCGCGGCGACCTCCCGCCCGCCGCGCGCGGTGGCGCGGCCCGACGTCGTGATCTCGTGGACCTCCGCGAGCGCCCGCTCGGCGACGTCGCTCTCCACGCTGCGGAGGCGGACCAGCTCGGCGGCGATCTCGTCGGCCTCGAACTCGCTGAACTGGCGCATGACCTCGGCGGCGCGGGAACGCTCCATCTGCATGAGGACGATCGCGACCTTCTGCGTGCCGGTCAGGCCGGCGGCCGGGCTCATACCGGGGCCCTGTCGTCCATGACGCTGCGCAGGTGTTCGGCCATCTTCGCCGGGTCGCTGGCCGCCATCGCATCCAGGTCGGCGCGCAGCCTGTCACTGTCGCTCTCCGCGCCGAGCATCGGCACGGCCACGGGGACGCTCGCGATCGCGGCGGTGGCCGGCGCCTCGGGCGCCGGTTCGAGGGCGCTGCGGAACTCCTGCAGCTCGCCGAGGTCCACGGGTTCGCGGTTCTGGCGGTTGCGCCGCAGGTACAGGAACAGGACGGCGGCGATGACCAGCGCGAGGACCGCGACGCCGGCGATCACCAGCGTGCGCAGGAGATCGGCCGCGCGGGCTGCCTCCTCCGCGGCCGCGGCGGCGGCGAGAGCCTCCTGGGCCGCCGCGGCGTCCGCCGCGTTGAACGGGACGACGGCGACGCTGATGCTGTCCCCACGCTCGGCGTTGACGCCCGCCGCGGTGCCGATCATCTCGGTCAGCTGCTCGACGTTGAACCCGCCGGCCGCATCCTGGTTGAGCGCAACCGACACCGACTGGCGGTTCAGGGTCCCCGAGGGGATCGACCGGTTCTCGGTCACCTTGTTGACCGCGTTCGAGCGGTCGGTGGTCTCCGAGTTGAACGTGCCCTCGCCCTGGCCGCCGTCGGGCACGGCGATGTTGTCGGGCCCGAGGACGCCCGCGGAGCCGCCGCCGGTGCCCTGGTACTCCTCGGTCTTGGTGGATTCCTGCAGGGCTGGGGCGCCGGCCGGGTTCTCGAAGCTCTCCTCGACGCGTTCCGCGGACTCCAGGCTCATGTCGGCGGCGACGGCGACGGTCGCGTTGCCCCGGCCGACCACGCGGTCGAGCATCCCCTGGACCGAGGCGGCGACGCGCTGCTCGTAGTCGGAGGACTGCTGGTCCGCGCCGCCGGCGATGCCGATGCCCACGGCGGACAGGAGGTTCCCCGACGCGTCGACGACGGCGACGTTCTCGGGTTTCATCCCGTCCACGGCGGCGGAGGTCAGGTGGACGACGGCCTGCACCTGGTCGTTGCCCAGCGCGATGCCGGGCGTCGTCTCCACGAAGATCGAGGCCGTCGGCTCGGTGACGGCGTCGACGAAGACGGTCTCCTCGGGGATCGCGAGCTTCACGGAGGCGGTCTTGACGCCGTCGAGCGCGGAGATGGTGGAGGCCAGCTCGCCCTCGAGGGCGCGCTTGTAGGTCACGGTCTGCTGGAACTCGCTGGAGGTGACGCCCATGTCGTCCAGCAGGGAGTACCCCGACTGGCCGGCGGTGGGCAGGCCCGCCGCGGCGGCCTTCAGGCGCGCGTCGTAGACGTGCTCCTCCGGAACCAGGACGGCGGTGCCCCCGGCGGCGAGCTCGTAGGGCACGCCGTCGGCGCGGAGCTGTTCCACGATGGTGCTGGCGTCGGCGGGCTGGAGCCCGGAGAACAGGGGCGAGTAGCGCGGCTGGGACACGAAGGTGGCCAGCGTGATGCCGCCGAGGATCAGGACGGCGACGCCGATGAGGGCGACGGTGCGCTGGCCCACGGTGAACCCGCGGAGCGTGTCCCCGAGCTTGGCGAGCGGGGCGGGAACTCGTGCCATCAGGCCTGCATCCTCATGATCTCGTTGAAGGCCTCGACCCCGCGGTTGCGGACGGTCGCGACAAGTTCGAGGGCCACGGAGGCCCGGGTGGAGGCCAGGGTCGCCGCGTGCATGTCCGTCAGGTCGCCGGTGACGGCCTGGACGGCGAGCTGGTTCGACGTCCCCTGCAGCTGCTGCACGTCACCGACGGCACCAACGAGGGCGTTCGCGAAGGAGGCTCCCCCGGTGCCCGGGACCTCCGCCGCGGAGGGGCCGGCGAGGTAGCCGGTGGGCATCGACGGCGCGACGGCCGAGACGGCCAGGGGGAAGGCGCTCACGAGTTGCGTCCGATCTGCAGTGCTGCCTGGTAGGTTTCCTTGGCCCGGTCCACGACGGCGGCGTTGGCCTGGTAGCCGCGTTGGGCCATGATGAGGCTGCCCATCTGCTCGGACATGTCGATGTCCGGGTAGCGCACGTTGCCGTCCGCGTCGGCCAGCGGGTGGGCGGGCTCGTGGACCAGCCGGCCCTCGGCGCTGCCGAGCTCGGTTCCGGCGACGTACACGCCGGCCTCCCCGCCGGCCCGAGCCAGGACGTAGCGGGCGCGGAACGCCTCGCCGTCGCCCGGGGCGGCAGTGTTGATGTTGGAGAGGTTGTCGGCCACCGAGTCGAGCCATTTGCGGTGCACGGTGAGCGCGGTGCCCGCGATGCCGATCGCGTCGAGGGCCATCAGTTGCTCCTCAGCGCGGTGCGGATGCCGTCGAAGGAGCCCGACGCCGCCTGGGCCGCGAACTGGTAGCGCAGCACGGTGTCGATGTTGGACAGCGTCTCCGTGTCCATGTTGACGTTGCTGCCGTCGAGCCGCGTGGGCTCCAGCGAGGCGGACGTGGTGGCCGCGGCCCGGCCGTCGCCGTCGAGCACGGACGCCGCCAGGGCGCCCTCGAACTCGACGCGGCGCGCCTGGTATCCCGGGGTGTTGACGTTGGCGATGTTGTTCGCGATGGCTCGTTGGCGCAGGGCCAGGCCGTCGAGTGCGCTGCTTAGCGCCAGCGAGGTCACGGATTCGAACACGGGCGTGCGCTCCAGGGTCGTTCAGTGGCCCATCCGTGGGCTAGGGGGTGAGCCATCCGTGCTCACTGGCAACCATCGGCCGCCCGCGCCGGTGCGTTAGCAGTTCCGCGCGGCATTCCCCACGGCGTTCTACCCAGTCAGGTCCACATACACCGAGGCGCCGGCGTCGTGCGCGCGCGGCACGGAACGCACGGCGGCGAGCTGCCGCCCGGCGTCGCGCCGCGCGCCCTCCGTGAGGGCCTTGACCTCGGCGATCTCGCGCAGCAGTTCCGCCGCCCGCTGGCCCAGGTCCCGTGGCAGCGGCCCGAGCCCGGACGGCGGGCGCCACGCGCGCTCGGGCGCCTCCCGGGCCAGGCCCGCGTAGGCCTCGATCCCGGCCTCCAGGGCGTGGCGGAGCCGTGCCGTCTGCTCCTCGAGGTCGGCCAGGGCCGCGCGCCAGCCGGCGCCGGTCAGGTCAGCCAAAACCGAGCATCCCGCCACTGGTGCCCGCGGGTCGCGCGGGCGGGGCGCTGTTTCCGAAGGACGCCGCTCCGACGGGCGCGGTTCCGAACCGCGCGGCCCCGAAGGCGGCCGCCGCTACGGGCGCGGACCCGGCGGCGGACCCTGTTGCCGTGGGGGGGACACCGACCGCGGCGGCCTCGTGCCAGGCGGTGCGCAGGGGTTCCAGCAGGTCGATGGCCTCGCGGGTGCGGGCGGGGTCGCGGTGGATGTTCGCCCCGGTCATCGCCGTGGTGACGTAGGCGTAGAGGCCCAGCAGCCCGTCCGCTCCGTCCCAAGCGTCGCGGCGCAGCGACGAGCTCAGCTCGGTGACGATGGCCTGCGCGTGGAGGAGGTTCTCCGACGCCACGGCCCAGTCCGCGGCGTGCTGCGCGGCCTCGGCCCGGCCGAGGTCCAGCAGGAGCCGGTCGTAGAGCATGGTCAGCAGCCGGGCGGGACTGGCGGAGAGGATGGCTTCGCGGTTGAGCTGGGCGCGCTTCTGCGCGGCGTTCATGATCATTTCTGGTTGCTCGCGTTCGGAAGTGCCGACAGTTGGGAGGTGAGCCAGGAGGACTGCGAGTTCAGCGAGCTGAGCTGGACCTCGAGGGCGGAGTAGGTGCGCTCCAGCGTGGACCGCCGGGCGTCGAGCCGCCGGTCCCACGCGAGGACCTGGTCGTCCATGGAGCTGATGAGCGACTTCTGGCCGGTGATGCGGGAGGTGATCTGGCCGTCGTACTTGTCGGAGACCTCCCCCGCGGCGGTGGCCACGCGGGAGGCGATGGCCTGCAGCGTCGCCTCGACGCGGGCGGGGTCGGCGGCCAGCGCGGCCTGGAACTTCTCGGCGTCGTACTCGACCGTGCCGTCGCGGGTGACGCTGATGCCGATCTCCGACGGCGACCGGCCGTCGACCGGGGCCGTCGCGGCACCCATGATCTTGCGGTTGACGTCGCGCACGGTGCTGTCGCCGTTGAAGACCATGCCCTTCGTCGCGCCGCCGGAGCCCGCGGAGGACGCCGAGTTGGTGGCGATGAAGCCGAAGAGCCCGTTGAGCGAGGAGACCAGGTTCTCGGCGACCTTGCCGGCAGCCTCGGTGTCGCGGACCACGGAGACGGTGAGCGGCTCGGGCCCGGCCGCGGAGACCGTGACGTCGAGCCCGGGCAGCAGGTCGGTGAAGGTGTTGGTGGAGGACGTGACGGTCTGCGCGGCCGCGGTGCCGGCCCACAAGGTGACCTCCGCATCGCGGGCGGCCTTGACCTCGGTGAGGCCGGCGGTGGTTCCGGAAAGGGTGAACGCGCCGTCGGCGCCGCTGTCAGCGGCCGTGAACTGAATGCGGTACTGGCCCTCCCCCGCCGCCACCTTGACGGCCTTCACGCCGGCGTCTGAGGCGTTGACCGCGGAGACGACGTCGTCGATTGAGGTGGAG
The DNA here is from genome assembly GCF_041877255.1 of Arthrobacter halodurans. Classification (NCBI taxonomy): domain Bacteria; kingdom Bacillati; phylum Actinomycetota; class Actinomycetes; order Micrococcales; family Micrococcaceae; genus Arthrobacter; species Arthrobacter halodurans. Next base: position 22,654 of record NZ_JBHDLJ010000010.1, on the reverse strand, counting down.
TTGGCGGCGACGGCGGTCTGCGTGCCGTCAGCCGCGGTGATCGTGAAGGACGTCTCGGGCCACGCGGCCAGCGGTGCCGAGACGGTGGTCTGCGCCTGCGCGGTCTGGCCGACGAGGACCTCCAGCGAACCGGCGGTGGCGCCGGCCCGGGCCGTGGCCGCGGCGGCGGTCGAGGAACTCGTGGCGGAGTAGACCTGCAGCGTCTCCGGCTTGGCGGAAGTCTTGGCCAGCTCCGACAACGCGGCGACGCGGGTGTTGAGGGCCTGCAGCGCGGAGACCATCGTTTGCGCGGAGGAGACCTTGTTCTTGAGGATGTTCTGCGGGATCGCCTCGGCCTGCATGAGGGAATTGATCAGGGTGGTGGTGTCCAGGCCGCTGGCGAGGCCGTCGAGCGAGATGCCCATACCGCTTCCCTTCGTGGTTCCGGGTGGTCGCCGCGAACGTCCCGTGGCGGCCGTGCTCCGGGCCGGAGCCCGGCGCCGGTCGCCACGGGACGTTCTGGGGTGGTGCGTGCGGTGTCAGCCGCATGTGCTACCGCTGGTGCTAGCCGAGGAGCTGGAGCACGCCCTGGTTGGACTGGTTCGCCTGCGCGAGCATGGCGGTGCCGGCCTGGGACATGATGTTGGCGCGGGTGAAGTTGACCATCTCGGCGGCCATGTCGACGTCGCGGATGCGGGACTCCGCGGCCGTGAGGTTCTCGCGGCCGACGTTGAGGCTGTTGATCGCGGACTCGAATCGATTCTGTGCGGCACCGAGGCTCGAGCGCTGGGTAGAGATCGCAGTGATCGCTGTGTCAATTGCTTCGATCGTAGTTGCAGCAGCCGCGTTATCCGTCACATCGAAGCCGGTGCCAGCTGTAGTGGCATCGGCAGCCATGAGACCCCCGAGTCCTGTCGCGATGTCCGCCACCTTGACACTGATGGTGTTGACTCCAGCTCCGGCAGTGGCATCTCCATCAGCGCCGACCTGGAAGGTCATGTCGGCACCCTTCATCAGGTTCAACCCATTGAACGAGGTCGATTCCGTGAGTCGGCGGAGTTCCTTGCTAAGTTCATCCGCTTCGGTCTTGATAGCCGTTCGAGCATCGCCATTGTTGGAGTCGTTGCCGCCCTGGACAGCCAGGTCGCGCATACGCTGCAGGATCGAGTGGACCTCAGTCAGGGCGCCTTCTGCGGTCTGGATGACCGAGATGCCGTCCTGGGCGTTGCGGGCGGCGACCGCCATCCCGCTGGACTGTGCCCTCAGGCCCTCGGACATAGACAGCCCGGCTGCGTCGTCGGCGGCGCGGTTGATGCGCAGGCCGCTGGACAGCTTCTCCAGCGACTTGGACAGGTCGTTCTGCGTGTTGGACAGGTTTCGCTGCGCGTTGATCGAAGCGAGGTTGGTGTTGACTGCCATACCCATGGTGAATTCCTCCGTGAAGTGGGTGTTCTAACGGGTCCGTCCGTGGACCTCGAAAACACCTATCGGCCGGAGGCGGCCGGGCCGTTAGCCGCGGCGGAAAAATCTCCCGCGGCGGCCTTTCCTAGACCACCGGGCGCAGCCACTGCGCGGAGCGCGCGGTCCGGGCGATGCCGCCGGCCGCTTGCTCGCCGAGCGTCTTGACGTAGTTGTTCCGCCGCTGGGCCGCGATGCGCGACGCCGGTTCGGCGTCGGACACGGTGTCGGAGTCGGCGTAGTGCGCCTGCAGCCCGTCGCGCAGCAGCCGCATGGCCTCGGAGCGCTGCTGGGACACCGCGGAGTGCGTGATCCCCAATTCCAGCGCCACCTCCTTGACGCTCGAGCCGTCGAAGTAGATCCGCCGGACGATGTGCCGCATCCGCTCCGGCAGGACGTCGACGGCCGTCAGCAGCACGCCGGAGCGTTCGGCGGCGAGCAGCTGCTGCTCGGGGGTCTCGGTGTCGGAGGCCAGGTAGTCGGCCATCGCGTCGTCGATACCAACGACGGTCCGGGCGGCGTCGCGCAGCGCGGCGGACGCCGCCTCCTGGTCCACGCCCATCGATTCGGCGAGCTCCGCGAGGGTGGGCTTGCGGCCGAGCACCGCCGTCAGGGTGTCCTGGACGGCCCGGGCTTCCTTGATGCGCTTCCGCGCGCCGCGGGTGGCCCAGTCGCTGGAGCGCATGTCGTCGGCGAAGGCGCCGAGGATCCGGCGGCGCGCGTACGCCCCGAACGGCACTCCGAGCGACGGATTGAAGGACTCGGCGGCGGACATCAGGGCGATGGCACCCACGGACGCCAGGTCCTCGCGGGACAGGTGGGTGGCCCTGGCGCAGATTTCCGACGCCAAATAGCCCACCAGGGGCAGGTTCTCGACAACCATCTGGTTGCGCACAGTACGATCCAACAAGCTCGCCCTCTCAATGAGCATGAGTATCCGGCAACAGATACTGAGGGCAGAGCGAAGATCCCCCCCAAGAGAGATAGTAACGCTTTAAAGATCACGATTGGGTGACGTTCGCCACTCCTTACATTCGGCCGCGGCCCGCCGATAAACTCTAGTGTCAGGGGCGCCTTGGGGGACCCGAAATTGAAGAGGGGATCGACGCCGCATGGGGACTAACGAACTATCTGTTTTGCTGTGGAAGGAACGCGAGCTGCTGGAGTTGCTGCAGTTCAAGCTGGAGGAGGAGCAGCTGCTCCTCGTGGCCGGGAAGACGCGCTGGATCGCGACGGCCACCCGGGAGGTGGAGAGCGTGCTGGAGAAGGTCCACGCCGCCTCCCTGGCACGCTCCGTCGAGGCATCGGCCGTCGCCGAGGCCTGGGGCCTCCGCGCGGACGCGCCGCTGGCCGACATCGCCGCCGCGGCGCCCGAGGGGCCTTGGAAGTCGATCCTCGGCGCCCACCTGACGGCGTTGCAAGCCGTCACCGCCGAGATCGAGCGCCTGCGCGACGCGAACGAGCAGTACCTCCGCGCGGCGGCGCGTTCGGCGCAGGAGACGCTGGCGACCCTCGGCGAGAACCAGTCGACGTACGGCCCCACCGGTTCGTCCGGCGCCGCCCAGCCGGGCGCCCGCATCCTCGACACGAACCTCTAGGGAGACGACGTGAGCACCTTCGGCGGCCTCAACACCGCGATGACCGGACTCAACGCCGCCCGCCTGGCCATGGAGACCGCTGGCCAGAACATCGCCAACGTCGGCACCGCCGGCTACACCCGGCAGCGCGCCGACGTGACCTCGGTGGGCGCGCCGGCGACGGTCGGGCCGCTGGCGGGCCGTCCCGCCGCGGGGCAGGGGGTGTCGATCGTGGGCATCGCCCGGCTGGCCGACGCGCACCTGGACGCCCGGGTCCGCGGAACCGCCGCCGCCGCCGGCTTCGCCGACACGCGTGCCGCCGGCCTGGCCGACCTCGAGGGGATCCTGCGGGAACCGGGCCAGAACGGCCTGTCCTCGCTGCTCAGCGGCTTCTGGGCCGGTTGGCAGGAGGTCGCGAACCGGCCCGGGGATCCGGCGCCGGCCGCCGCCCTGATCGGCGCGGCGCAGCAGCTGGCCTCCCGGTTGTCGGCGTCGAGCCGGGAACTCGACCAGCAGTGGACGGCCCAGCGCGGCACGCTGGATTCACTGGTCTCCGAGCTGAACTCGTCCGCCGGACGCGTGGCCGAGCTGAACGGTTCCATCCGCTCCACCGTCGCCGCCGGCGGCAACGCCAACGAGCTGCTCGACCAGCGCGCCACGCTGACGGCCCGGATCGCCGAGCTTTCCGGAGCCACGGTCCGCGACGCCGGCGACGGCACGGTGGAGGTCCTCCTGGGCGGCAACGCGCTCGTGGCCGGAACCTCCGCGCGCACCGTGCAGGTGAGTGAACAGGCTCAGGGCGCGCGCGTTCCGGGCGGCGGGACCCCGGCGCTGGAGTGGCGGCACCGCCCGGGCGAGGCGCTGAGCCTCGACGCCGGACGCATCGCCGGTTCGCTGTCGCTGCTGGCCCCCGCCGACGGAGCGGGGACGGGCGGCCCCATCGCCGAGCTGTCCGCGGCGCTCGACACCGTCGCCGCCGCCCTGGCGGACACGGTCAACGAGGTCCAGCTCGCCGGGGCACGGCCCGACGGGCGGCCCGCCACCGCGTTCTTCGGGTACGACGCCGCGCGCCCGGCCGCCTCCCTGGCCGTCCTCGCCGCCGGCGCCCACGAGCTCGCGACCGGCACCCCCGGCGCGGGCCCGCTGGACGGGTCCAACGCGGACCGCATGGCCGCCCTGGCCGACGCGCCGGGCGGCGCCGACGCCCTCTGGTCCGCCACCGTCCTCGCCATCGGGACGGCCACGCGCGCCGAGGCGCAGCAGTCGGTCCTCGCCGCCGTCGCGTCCGTCGCGGCGGCCACGCAGCAGCAGTCGGCCGCCGGCGTCTCCCTCGACGAGGAGAACGTCGCCCTGATCGCGCACCAGCACGCCTACCAGGGCGCCGCGCGCGTGATGACGGCCATCGATGAAATGCTGGACACGCTCATCAACCGCACCGGCGTCGTCGGACGCTAGACGGAGGAGACATGATCAACCGAGTCACCAACACGGGCGTCAGCGCCGCGGCGCAGCGCAACCTGCAGGCCGCGATGGTGCGCCTGGCCACGGTGCAGGAGAAGGCGTCCTCGCTCAAGGAGATCTCGCGGCCCAGCGACGATCCCGCGGGCGCGGCGGACGCCATGGCCGTCCGCGCGCAGCAGCGCGCCAACGAGCAGTACACGCGCAACGCCCAAGACGCCCAGCTGTGGCTCTCCACGGTGGACAACGCCCTGTCCGACGCCACGTCCGTGCTGCATCGCGTCCGCGACCTCACGGTCCGCGGGGCCAACGACGGCGCCCTCTCCCCCGCCGGCCGCGAGGCGATCGCGATCGAGCTCGAGGAGCTCCGCGACGGCCTCGTCGCGGCGGCCAACACCCAGGTCATGGGCCGTAGCGTGTTCGCGGGCACGTCCGACGCCGGCGCGGCGCTGGGACCCGGCAACACGTTCGGCGGCGGCGCCGGAACGGTCGAGCGGCGCACGGGCCCGTCCACCACGGTGCGCGTCGACGCCCCCGGCGCCGAGGCGTTCGGCGAGGGCGACGCGAGCGTGTTCGCCCTGGTCCAGGCCATCGCCGACGACCTGCGCGCCGGCACCAACGTCGGCTCCCGGCTCGGCGAGCTGGACGGCCGCCTGCAGGCGGTGCTGTCCACGCAGGCCGCGGTCGGCTCCCGCCACGCCACGGCCATCGCGGCCGCGGACGCGCTCCTGGACGACGCCGTCGCCCTCGAGGGCCGCCGCGGATCCCTTGAGGACGCCGATCTCGGCACAGTGGCGCTGGAGCTGAAGACGCAGGAGGTCGCCTACCAGGCGGCGCTCTCCGCCTCGGCCCGCACCCTGCAGCCGACGCTGATGGACTTCCTGCGATGAGCGCGGCGCTCACCTTCGCCGTCCCGATGCCCGGGCTCGAGGCGCTGTCCGACTTCGCGCTGGTTCCGGTGGAGGACGCCGTCGGGCTGTACTCGCTCGAATCCGCGGACGACGCCGGCGTGCGGCTCTTCCTGCTCGACGCCGCCACGCACCTTCCGCGCTACCGGCCGGTCTTCAGCGCCGAGCAGCTGGGACGCATCGGCGCGCCCGCGGCGGGCGAGCTGAGCGTCCTGGCGGTCGTGAACACGTCCGACGGCCAGCCGACCGTCAACCTCCTGGCCCCGCTGCTCGTGAACACCGGGACCGGCGCCTGCGCGCAGACCATCCTCGACGGCCAGGACTGGCCGCTCCGCGCGCCGCTGGGCTCGGTGGCGTAGGGTCCGAGTGGCGTAGGGCCGGAGCCTCGGCACGACGTAGGCTGTCCGCGTGGCCATCCTCATCGATCCGCCCCTGTGGCCGGCACACGGGACGGTGTTCTCCCACCTCGTCTCCGACGAGTCGCTGGAGGAGCTGCGCGACTTCGCCCGCGAGGCGGGCCTGCCCGAGCGCGCCTTCGACCGCGACCACTACGACGTTCCCGAGCGGCGCTACGCGGACCTCGTGGCCCGCGGCGCCGTCCCGGTGGCGGCCACCGAACTGGTGCGGCGCCTGGTGCGCAGCGGCCTGCGCGTCCCGGCCCGGCAGCGGCCCGAGAAGCTGGACGGCATCCTCGCCGCGGCCTGGGCCAAGCTGGTGCCGGAGAGCCCGGCGACGGGGCACGGGCTGATCCTGCGCTGGTCGGAGGAGCACAGGCACTACCACGATAGGACGCACCTGCTCGCGGTGCTGCGCGCGCTGGACCTGCTGGCGCGGTCGGGCGAGCCCGTGGGCGGCCTGCCGCGCGCGCCGTGGCTGGCCGCCTGGTTCCACGACGCCGTCTACCGGGGGTCCGCGGGACGCGACGAGGAGGACTCCGCGGACCTCGCCGTGCGGACGCTGGCCGCCGCCGGCCTCCACGCCGCGGAGGTCGACGAGACGGCGCGCCTGGTCCTCCTGACCGCCGACCACCGGCCCGACCCCGCGGACCCGGCCGGGCTGCTGCTCAGCGACGCCGACCTCGAGGTCCTGGGCCGCGCCCCCGCCGAGTACGCCCGGTACGCCGCGGCCGTCCGCCGGGACTACGCGCACGTGCCGGACGCGCGCTTCGCGTCGGGCCGCGCCGCCGTCCTGGGCTCCCTCCTGTCCTCCGACGCGCTGTACGGGACGGGCACGGCCCGCGGGCTGTGGGAGGACCGGGCCCGCGGCAACCTGCGCTCCGAGCTCCTCCGCCTCGGCGGCGGGCCACCGGCGGCGTAGGCCGCGGAACGCCGATGGCCGCGGCCCCCGTGAGGGGACCGCGGCCATCGTGGCGTCGGGATCCGACGCCGTGCCGGTCGGAGACCGGCGAGGGACGTGCCGCCGGGGCGGCCGGCCGGCTAGAAGCCGCCCATGCCGCCCATCTCGTCGCCGCCCGGCATGGCCGGCGCGGCCTTCTCGGGCTTGTCGGCGACGACGGCCTCCGTGGTGAGGAACAGGCCCGCGATGGAGGCGGCGTTCTGCAGCGCGGAACGGGTCACCTTCACCGGGTCGTTCACCCCGGCGGCCAGCAGGTCCTCGTAGACGCCCGTGGCGGCGTTCAGGCCGTGGCCCGCGGGCAGGCCCTTGACCTTGTCGGCGACGACGCCCGGCTCCAGGCCGGCGTTGAAGGCGATCTGCTTCAGCGGGGCCTCGATGGCGACCTTGACGATGTTGGCGCCGGTGGCCTCGTCACCCTCGAGGGTGAGCTTGGCAAACGCGCGGGCGCCGGCCTGGATGAGGGCCACGCCGCCACCGGCGACGATGCCCTCCTCGACGGCCGCCTTCGCGTTGCGCACGGCGTCCTCGATGCGGTGCTTGCGCTCCTTGAGCTCGACCTCGGTCGCCGCGCCGGCCTTGATGACGGCGACGCCGCCGGCCAGCTTGGCGAGGCGCTCCTGGAGCTTCTCGCGGTCGTAGTCGGAGTCGGAGTTCTCGATCTCGGCGCGGATCTGGTTGACCCGGCCCGCGATCTCCTCGGCGTTGCCGGCACCCTCGACGATGGTGGTCTCGTCCTTGGTGACGACGACCTTGCGGGCCTGGCCCAGCAGGTCCAGCGTGGCGGTCTCCAGCTTGAGGCCGACCTCTTCCGCGATGACCTGGCCGCCGGTGAGGATGGCGATGTCGGCCAGCATGGCCTTGCGGCGGTCGCCGAAGCCCGGAGCCTTGACGGCGACGGACTTGAAGGTGCCGCGGATCTTGTTGACGACCAGGGTGGCCAGCGCCTCGCCCTCGATGTCCTCGGCGATGATCAGCAGCGGCTTGCCGGACTGCATGACCTTCTCCAGGACGGCGACGAGGTCCTTGACGTTGGTGATCTTCGAGTTGACGATCAGGATGTACGGGTCCTCGAGGACCGTCTCCTGGCGCTCGGCGTCGGTGACGAAGTAGGCCGAGATGTAGCCCTTGTCGAAGCGCATGCCCTCGGTCAGCTCGAGGTCCAGCCCGAAGGTGTTGGACTCCTCGACCGTGATGACGCCTTCCTTGCCGACCTTGTCCAGCGCCTCGGCGATGAGCTCGCCGATCTGGGTGTCGCCGGCGGAGATGGACGCGGTGGCGGCGATCTCTTCCTTGGTCTCGATCTCCTTGGCGGAGGACAGCAGCTCGGCGGTGACGGCCTCGACGGCCTTCTCGATGCCGCGCTTCAGGCTCAGCGGGTCGGCGCCGGCCGCGACGTTGCGCAGGCCTTCCTTGACCAGGGCCTGTGCCAGAACGGTGGCGGTGGTGGTGCCGTCGCCCGCGACGTCGTCCGTCTTCTTGGCAACTTCCTTGACGAGCTCCGCGCCGATCTTCTCGTACGGGTCGTCGAGCTCGATCTCCTTGGCGATGGAGACGCCGTCGTTCGTGATGGTGGGGGCGCCCCACTTCTTCTCGAGCACGACGTTGCGGCCACGCGGGCCGAGGGTCACCTTGACGGCGTCGGCCAGGATGTTCAGGCCCCGTTCGAGGCCGCGGCGTGCTTCCTCGTCAAATGCAATCATTTTGGCCATAGCGGCGTGTGGTCCTTTCGGGACAATCATGCGTTTTCGTAGGCCGGAGGCAACGCCCGCGACGGACGGGAACTGGCCGGCGACATCGGTACGCCGGCCGGACACCCTCGCTGCATCTGGCCCGGATTCACCCGTGGTGGCCGCTTCCGCCCCGCGCCCCCGGTCTGCCCGGTGGCACTTAGCAGTCGCGGTACCCGAGTGCTAAGTCAATTATTGGCACTCTCGCATCGAGAGTGCAAGCCGTGCGGCAGACCGGGAAAAGATTTCCGACGCCGGGGCGCCATCGCTAGCCGTAGTTGCGGCCGAGGACCACGGAGACCTCGACCGGAATGTTCGGGGTCTGGAAGACGGTGGGGATGCCGAGCACGCGGGCGGCCTCCTCGGCCGTGGCGCGGGAGTCGTCGGTCGTGAAGTACACGACGGGGTAGTCGACCTGCTTGGCCCAGTTCCCGGAGGTCACGGCGGTGAACCCGCCGCCGGCAAGCGCCGCGGCGCCGCCCGCGGCGACGCCGACCCGGCCCGAGCCGTTGTACACCGCGACGGGGACCGCGTAGTCCACCGCGGCCGACGCGGCCCCGGCCTCCCCGGCCGCGTCCGCCGCCCCGGTGGGTTCGCCGGCGTCGGACGACTCCGCGGCCGAAGACTCCGCGGCGGAGGATTCGGTGGCCGTGGATTCGGCGGCCGGGTCCGTCGCGGCACCCGTGGACGCCGAGGCGGCGCCGGCGGACTGCCCTGTCGGCTCGGACGCGGTGGCGTCCCCCGCCCCCGCGGGCGACGCGGCGACGGCGTCGGAGGATCCCGCGGACGCGGTGTCCGCCGGGGTGCCCGCGAACTGCGGCAGGACGAAGAACGAGAAGATCCCGACGACCAGCGCCAACACGCCGACACCCATCAACAGGCCGAGCCCGGAGCCGCGGGCGGCGCCTTCGGCCTCGTTCCGGTGGATCCCCTTGCGGTCGGTGAATTCCGGGACCCTGTCGAATTCGTCGTTCGCGTATTGGCTCATGGCTGTCCTTGGTCCTGATGGGTTCGTCGGCGGCCGCCGCTGGTCTGGTCTCCCGGCCGGTGGATCACCGCCCTCACCAGGCCTCCGCGGGCCCGCGTCTCGGCTCAGGCCTCCGTGGCCAATCGCCGGGCGCTGCGGGCGCGGTGCCGGGTTGAACGTAGTCTACGCAATCTCTTCACCAGCATCGGATCATGCGCCAGCGCGGCCTCCGTGTCGATCAGCGCGTTGAGCAGCTGGTAGTAGTTGGCCGCGGAGAGGTCGAACAGCTCCCTGATGGCCTGTTCCTTGGCGCCGGCGTATTTCCACCACTGCCGCTCCAACTCGAGCATGCGCCGCTCCCGTTCCCCGAGTCCGCCGGACTCGCCGGACGCGTCCGCGGCGGCCTCCGGCTCGATGCGATCCGCTCCCATGGCACCCCTTCTCTCGGTCCGTGCCGCGCCTGGCCGCGGCAGGCTTCCATGCTAGTTCCGAATGACAGGGTTGTCATTTGGTCGCAGGCCCCGCCCGCCGGGGAGAATGGGCCCATGGATCCCACGCAGGAAGCCCTCTTCGACGACCCCCGGCCGCCGCGCCCCGCCACCACCGGTGCCCCCGCGGACGGGGTCCCGGACGGGGGTCCGGCGGGCGGTGCGGCTGGCGGACCCCGGCCCTCGGACGCGCCCGAGCCGGCGCCGATGGCCGCGGACTGGGCCGCCGCCCTGGCTCCCGAGGCGGGGCGGATCGCCGCGATCGAGGCGGAGCTGGACCGGCGGCGGGCCGCCGGCGAGCTCGTGCTCCCCGACCGCGGCCACGTCCTCCGCGCGTTCACCCGCCCCCTGGCGGACGTCAGGGTGCTGATCGTGGGGCAGGACCCGTATCCGACGCCGGGGCACCCGATCGGGCTGAGCTTCGCCGTCGACCCCCACGTGCGTCCCCTGCCGCGCAGCCTGGCCAACATCTACCGGGAGCTGCGGGAGGACGTCGGCGTGGAACCTCCGGCCCACGGGGACCTCTCTGCGTGGGCCGACCAGGGCGTCCTGCTGCTGAACCGCGTGCTGACCGTCGGAGCGGGCAGCGCCGGGTCGCACGGCGGCCTCGGCTGGCAGTCCGTGACCGACGCGGCGGTCCGCGCGCTGGCGGGACGCGGGACCGCCCTTGTCTCGATCCTGTGGGGCCGCCAGGCGCAGACCCTCGCGCCGCTGCTGGACGGAACGCCGACGATCCAGAGCGCCCACCCCTCGCCGCTGTCGGCCCGGCGCGGCTTCTTCGGGTCGCGTCCGTTCAGCCGCGCCAACGCGCTGCTGGCCGAGCAGAGTGCGGCCCCGGTCGACTGGCGCCTCCCCGCCGCGTAGCCGGTCCCGGGGACGCGTCCGGGGAGCGGTGCCGCCCGCCCCCGGACGGCGCGTCAGCGGCGGCGGATCCGGCGTCGTTCGTGGCTGTTCCAGCCCTTGGTCAGCGGGCGGGCGACGGTGTCGCCGAGCACCACGCCGCCCGCAATGGCCAGGATGATGGTGAAGGCGTTGAACATCTCGACCAGGCCGGCGGACATGTCGTCGGAGTCGATCGCGATGCCGTACATGGCGCGGAAGATCATCAGCCCGGGCAGCAGGAACACGACGGCGGGCACCGCGACCACGAGCTGCGGGGCGCCCATCTTCAGCGCGACCCAGCGTCCGGCGGCGCCGACGACGGCCGCCGCGATCGCCGGCGTGAGCCGCTCGCCGACGCCGACCGCCTGCGCCCCCACGAGCGCGAGGTAGCCCAGCAGGGCGACCCCCGCCGTCGGCAGCAGCAGGTTGCGGGCGGTCTGCTCGAACACCGCGCCGCACAGCACGGCCACGCCGACGAAGAGGAACAGCAGCCACCCCGGATAGGCGACGCGGTCGATGTTCGTCAGGTCCAGCTCCCCGACCCCGCCGAGGGCGCCGAGCACGAGCGCCGTCATGATGCCGGAGACGATCGCGCCGTAGATGATCATGGCGGAGAAGAACCGTCCCGCGGCCGTGACCGGGAAGCCGTTGATGGCGTCCTGCACGGAGGAGACGAAGCGGGACGACGGGAGCAGCAGCATGATCCCGCCCGCGACCACGATGGCCGGGGAGAGCGGCACGTCCAACGCCCAGAGGACCATCGCGATGGCCGTGGTCACGAAGGATCCGAACGCGATGGAGAAGAACTCGGGGACCCGCCAGCGGCCGGCGATCTTCATCGACTGGGAGACCAGACCGAAGGACGCGAACGCGACGAGGGCACCGACCCAGGAGCCGCCGATGAACATGACGAACATCGCCGAGAAGCCGCCGCCGGCCGCGGTCACCATCCACCGCGGGAAGGGCTTCGGGCGGTGCGTGATGTCCTTGAGCCGGTCCACGGCCTGCTGGCGGGTGACGCCGCCGGAGACGATGTCGGAGACCAGCTGGTGCAGCAGCGCGAGCCCGGCGTAGTTGCTGGTCCAGGACCGCACGACGCGCAGGATGCTCAGGGGAACCTGGTCTGCCGGCGCGTAGTTGAGGTGGATCGACTGGTTGGTGATGTCGACGTCGACGTTGCGCAGGCCCAGGGACGCGGTGACGGCGATGATGCTGGTCTCCGCCTCCAGCGCGCCCGCGCCGTAGCGGAACATGGCCTCCGCCAGGTCGAGCGCGAACTCCAGCGTCTTGCGGGCGCTCGCGTCCTGCGCCGGGACCTGGATGAGCGGGTTGGCGTAGGGGCTGCCGACCAGGCGGTCGATGATGGAGAACGCCTGCGTCGGCGGGGCCTCCGACTCCATGAGCCGCGCCAGCATTCGCCGGGCCGCCGGGTTCGCCCGGAGTCCCGGGCGGGCCACCGCCGGGTCGAGCGGCACCGTGGGTGCCGTGGTCGTGCGCGGACTCGCCGCGGCGGCGCGGCCCCGGGGTCCGCCCTGCCTGCCGGAGCCGTTCCGCCCCGGGATTCCCCAGGGGGCGGCCGGGCGCGCGCTGCCGGAGCGCGCGGCGGGGCCGGGGGCGGCAGTGTCGGGGGCGGGGGGGCCGGGGATCTGCGCGCCGGGATACGGCGCCGACGGTTGCCGAACGGCGGGTGCCGCCAGTTCGGCGGTCGGGGACGCGCCCGAGGCCGCGGGCAGCTCGGCGTCGTCCCAGTCGGGCTCGGTTTTGGACCGGTCGTCCGGGGACCCCGGCAGATCCACGCTGCCGGTGGGCAGGACGGCCTCCGGCCGCCTGCGCCGCAGGAGCGGGCGGGCCGGCTTGACCTCCGACGCCTCGACGCGCGGCATCGACACCGCGTAGGGGTGTGGGTCGGCCTTGGGATCGCCGGCGGGCGGGGTGTCCGGGGTCTTGCTCGGGGACACGGACGCTCCTGTTCTACTGGGGTCGGTCCTTCAACTGTACAGCCGGAAAACGGGCCCGAACGGCCCCCGCGGGCATCCTCCGCGTACTCGCGCGGGCGCGGATCCGCGGTGGTGTCCAACGGCACGCCGCGAGGCGGTGGCGGCGGGCACACGGACCGCACGTCCCCTCCCCCGCCGCCCCGTGCACGCCCGCCTCCGGAGCGGGGAATAGGCGGCGGACGCGGGAGGTTCTTGTATGCGATTGCATATAACCGCGACCTTCCGGAGGATCCATGGACCAGCAGTTCGAAATCGGCGTCGAGACGTTCGGCGACGTCACGGAGGGCGACGACGGCCGGCTCCTGCCGCACGCGCAGGTGCTCCGGAACGTCGTGGCGGAGGCGCGGGCGGCGGAGGCGGCGGGGCTCGACTTCTTCGGGGTCGGCGAGCACCACCGCGACGACTACGCGGTCTCGGCCCCGGAGGTCGTGCTGGGGGCCATTGCGGCCCAGACGGAACGGATCCGGCTGGGGTCCGCCGTCACCGTCCTGAGTTCCGACGACCCGGTGCGCGTCTTCGAGCGGTTCGCCACCCTCGACGCGCTGTCCAACGGCCGCGCGGAGGTCATCCTGGGCCGTGGCTCGTTCATCGAGTCCTTCCCCCTGTTCGGGTACGACCTGCAGGACTACGAGGTGCTCTTCGAGGAGAAGCTCGCCCTCTTCGCGGAGCTGCTCAAGGAGAAGCCCGTGACGTGGAGCGGGAGCACCCGGTCCGGCCTGTCCGGCCAGGTTCTCTACCCGCCGACCGAGTCGGGACGGCTGGGGGCGTGGGTCGGCGTGGGCGGCAGCCCCGAATCGGTGGTCCGCGCCGCCCGCCACGGGCTCCCGCTCTTCCTCGCCATCATCGGCGGCAACCCGCTGGCCTTCGAGCCGCTGACCCTCCTGTACCAGCGCTCGCTCGAGGACTTCGGGCACGGCCCACAGCGCATCGGGGCGCACACGCACGGGCTGGTGGCGGACACCGACGACGAGGCGCTCGAGATCCTGTGGCCGCACTACCGGCGGACCATGGACCGGCTGGGTGCGGAGCGCGGGTGGCCGCCCGCCAGCCGGATGCGCTTCCAGGCCTCGGCCGGCCCGGACGGGAGCCTGCTGGCCGGGAGCCCGGAGACCGTGGCGCGGAAAATCGTCAAGGTGTCGCGGGGATTGGGCCTCTCCCGCCTCGACATCAAGTACAGCGCCGGAACGCTCCCGCACGCACCGATGGTCCGGAGCATCGAACTGCTCGGCTCCAAGGTGAAGCCGCTGGTGCTGGACATGCTCGCCGGCTAGCCCGGCGGGACAAACGACAAGGCCCCCGCCGTGGCGGGGGCCTTGTCCGTGGTGGTTCTTACTGGACTCGAACCAGCGACCTTTCGCGTGTGAAGCGAACGCTCTAACCAACTGAGCTAAAGAACCAAGTGTGCGCGCCTCGTCGGCGTACCTCGCAAGGTTACCGGAGCCGCGGCGACCCCGCAAAATCCGGGGTCGGCGTCGGGCCGCGGACGGACCGCGGACGCCCCGCTGCCCCGGCCCCGACGGCGTCCGACGCCGGACCCCCGGCCGTCGTCGTCCGGGCCCGGGACGGCCCCTGTCCGCGTGCGCGCCACCGGCCGGGATCCCCTGAATCCCGGGGCGAAACGGCCCGCGCCGCGCTGTGTTTACACACGGCCTACTTATGGGTAATACTTCTCTCGATCGCCCCTCGGGCGACGCCCAACTGGGCCCTACAAGGAAGCTGCCGGACTCCGCCGGCACCGGTCCCCTCCCGGCCAAAGAACCGGCCCGGCGTACACCGGGAACCCCTTCTTTCGTTCGCTCTGTGACCATCAAGAGGACCGCCCCAGTGCTTCCCATCATCGACTTCGCCCTGTCCTATGCCCCGCCGTCCCCCGAGGAGCGCGCGTCGCTGTCGCTGCTGTCGGCGTGCCCCGACGACCGTTGGCACCAGAAACTGGACCACACGCTGTTCTCCGTGACGGCCCTGCACCAGGGGACGCGGGTCGGCTTCGGGATCGTCCACACCTCCGTCACCGCACCGACCGCCGTCGACCGGCCGCTGGAGCTCGGCGCCATGTTCGTCCACCCGGCGTACCGGCGCCTCGGCATCCGCGAGCACATCGCGGAGGCACGGCTGACCTATGCGCTGTCCTCCGGAGGCACGCCGATCACCGTGATCGACAACCGCAACGACGCCTCCTGGAGGTACTACGAGCGGTCCCCCCAATGGGCCGTCGAGCGCGAGTACACGGGCTACTTCACCGGCCTCCCGATGACCATTTGGGTGTCCAGCGAGTCGGCCTGGTTCCGCGACAGCCGGGGCCTCGCGGGCATGGCCGCCGCACCGGCGTCCGGCACGCTGCTGCCCGAGGCGGGCCTGCCGCTGGACACGGGGCTCTCCCCGCACGGCGGGATCCCGCTCGTGGAGCCCGCGGTCGGCGCCACCGCGGGGGCGCCGCCGGCCGCCGCACCGGCACCGTCCACCTCTTCGGCACCTTTGACCTCGTCGGCACCGTCTACCTCGTCGGGGCCGTTCGCGGCGCCCGCTCCGTCCCGGCGGCGTCGCCGGGCGCGGCCGGCGGGTCCCGACTCCCCCGCCGCGCCGCTGGCCGTCTAGGGAGCGCGCGGCCCGTCATCGCCGGGCCGGCTGTCCCGGCGGTCCGCGGCGGTGGCGCGGGAGACCTCCCACAGCGACGCCGTCTCGGGCGCCGCGGACGGGTGGCGCACGCGCTGGAAGTTCAGGCCGCCGCGGGCGAACGCCTGCCGCACGGCGGCCGGCACCTCGGCCTCGGCGACCGGTTCGGGCAGCCAGTCGCAGGCCCGGACGTGCACCAGGTCGGCGTCGCGTGCGGCGCCGCCGGAATCGTAGTGCCATGGTCCGCGCACGCGCCCGAGCCAATACAGGCCGTCCACGTCGCGCGTCCACGCGAAGGATCCCTCCGGAACGACGGCGAAACGCTCCAGCCGGGCCGCGGTCCGTTCGCCGTGTGCGGCCGCGACCGCGTCGAGGGCCTCCTCCAGCGACCGCGGCGACGGCTCGATCGCGCCGCCCATCCCGCAGACGCGCGTCCCGAGAGCGAGCTCGGTGCCGGTTCCGGGCGGCACGTCGGGCCTCCGGGAGCGCATCGGCACGCGGAAGACCTCGGGTGTGCCGCCTGCGTGCAGCGGCGACCCGGACCCGGCGCGTGGGGGCCCGTTTCCTCCCGCCGCCGGCGTCATGGCCGCCCTCCGGTCCGCGGAACGTCCGACCGCGCAGAGCGCCTCCACATGGGGCCTGGCGCCGGGCAAGTCACAAAAGTCACATTTGTCACGGAAAACGACACGCCCAACACGCGCGACACGCCTCGTTACTGGTGGCAACGAATCCTTGCCTTAGGGTGGCTAGTGATTCACACCGACCCCAAGCGGTGTGCAATCGTTGCGGTTCCGCCGACCCCAAGCGGCGTAACCGCCGTGGTTCCGCCGACCCCAAGCGGCGTAACCGCCAGTGACGCGTTGACCCCAGCGCAGACACGAAGAGGCGCCCCCATCCCGTTCGGCTGGGGGCGCTTCCGTGTCCGGGGCCAGAGGCCCCGCTCATCCCGCGTCCCCGACCGGCTCGATCAACGCGGGCCCGTTGTTGCGCACGTTGCCCACCGCCGCACCAACGCGCACGGGCACCAGCTCCGGTTCCGGCATGGAGTCCAGCAACGTGCGGATGTCGTCCTTGTCCGTCAGGCCGGGATCCAGCCAGTCCCCCCGCAGGCCCTCGGGAACGACGACGGGGGTCCGGTCGTGGATGTGGCCGAGCGCGTCCGCCGCCGGCCGGGTGAGGATCGTCGCCGTCATCAGCCATTCTCCCGGCTGTCCCTCGGGAACCCGCCGATCGCGCCAGAACTCGTAGAGGCCGGCGAGCGCGAGGAGCGCGTCGGGATCGGCGGCGCGCAGGTACTGCGGGACCTTCTTTCCGCCGCGCACCTCCCACTCGTAGTATCCCTCCGCCGGGACCAGCGCCCTTCGCTTCACGGCCGCCGCGCGGAAGGTCGGCCGTTCGAGCACGGTCTCCGCGCGGGCGTTGATCGCCCGGGATCCCGCCGCGCGGTCCTTGGCCCAGGAGGGGACCAGTCCCCAGCGGACCGTCTCCAGGGTGCGCACCGGACCGTCCCCCTCGTTGCGCTCCAGCACGATCCGCACCGGGTCGGTCGGCGCCACGTTCCAGCTCGGCGGCGGCGGATCGCCGACGACTTCGTCCACGCCGAACGCGGCGACCAGGTCGCCGTCGGCCTTGGACATCACGAACCGCCCGCACATGGGCCCAGTCTCGCGCCACCGTGGCCGCCGCGCAAGGCACCCGCCGGGCGCGGCGGAGGCGCTACCAGCCGAACGTCCCCGGCCCGCCCTTGAACGGCCCGACGACGCGCGACGTGATCCAGCCGCCGTAGAACCCGCCCTCCTGCGGGACCGCCGTCTCGCCGTCGACCCGGCAGGCGTCGACCTGCGCGGGCATCACGGCGAGGTGCCCGCGGAGCGCCTCGAACCCGGGGCTGGGGCGCGGGTACGTCCATGCCGCGGCGTGTGCCGTCCGGCGGCCGCCCACGAGGTCGAAGTAGCTCGCCTCGCCCTTCCACTCGCACCACGAGGACCCCGGTGCCGGCCGCAGCGCCCCCTCGGCGAACGCCGCGCGGGGGAGGTAGTACGTCGGCGGGTGGCTGGTTTCCAGGACCCGGAACGACGACGACGTGCGCGCCACGGTCACGCCGCCGAGCACCACCTCGATCAGCTCGCTGCTGGGCTCGACCCGCGGGGGCCGCGGGTAGTCCCAGACGGACTCCTGTCCCGGGCCGGGGGGCACGCGCCGGGGGCGGGTCACCGCGTGGGCTCCGGCGGGGTCGCCGCCGCGGCCGGGCCGGCGGGGCGGACGTCGACCAGCACCTCGTTGCGGCGGAGGAACCAGGGCGTCATGGGCGGGTTGAACCGCGCGAAGCGCGGGGGCCCCGCGGGCTCCAGCCCGTCGGCCCGCACCGCCTCGAGCAGCAGGTCCCGGTGCCGGTCGTGGGCGGCCCGGGTCCAGCGCCCGGAGTAGCGGACCGCGGCGGACAGCGTTTCCGGCACGCCGCGCAGCGCCACCCGCGGATCGATCGGCGCGGGAGCCGTCTCGGCATCGAGGCCGGCCGGCAGGACGAACGCGACCGTGTATGTCCCCCCGCCCTCCGGACGCTGGACCACGGGCGCCGTCATCGCGATGCGCTCCGACGCCGCGGGCGTCTGGACCACCGGGGCGGTCATGGCCACGCGGCTCCGGGAACGGTTCCGGCCACCGATGTACCCCGCGAGGGTGCGGAACGCCTCGTTCCCCGCACGCTCGAACGAGGAGCGGACGGCGACCTCGGCGACGACGTGCGCGGGGTACCTCCGAAGTTCGTAGGCCGCTTCGCGCCGGACGACGTCGTACTGCTGTTGCTGCGTCATGAGGGCTCGATCCTACGCCCGGCGGCGCGTGGCGGGAAGAAGCCGTGCGGCGGGAAGAAGCCCGTGCGGCGGGACGAAGCGCAGACGCCTGGAAGATGCGCGCACGTCGGGGCTCTGAGCACGACCACCGCGCCCCGTCCCCGGACGACAAGTCCCCTATGCGCGCCGTCCCCCGCACGCGCAGCTCCTTGTCCTCCGACCCGACGGCGTCCCGTCCCCGGCCGGAGCGTGCGGCGGCCCGGCCGGACCGCCGGACGGCACCCCGCGGCCCCGACCCGGGAGTGCCGCCGGGGTGCCGCGGGGGTGCCGCCGACCGTGGGCTACCGACCGCCGCCGAGGATTCCCAGCTCGGCGGCCTTTGCCGCGCCGTCGGCCTCGGCCTGGGTGAGTGTTCCGTCGGAAACCGCCGCGTCGAGTCGCGTCCGTAGCTCGGCGGACCGCTCGCTCTGCTCGGAGGCGCGCAGTTCCTCCAGCGCCGCGGAGACCTCGGCCTCGTCCAGGCCGAGTGACTCGGCCAAAGCCGCCGCCAGCTCCGTCTCGGCGGCGCCGCGATCCGGCCGCTCGCCGGATCCCGGCGTACCGGTCGGCATATTGGCCTCGCGGAAGGCCTCCAGCGCCTCGGTGACCGCGGACTCGTCGACGCCAAGTGCGGCCGCGAGCTCGGCGGCCTGTTCGCCGCGGTCCCCGCCGCCGGGGCCGTGGTGGCCGCCGGGGCCGCGGCCCGGATCCGTAGCGGCCCCCGGCTCCGCCGCGACCCGGGCCGACGTGCTCGAAGTGTCGGCCGTGGCGACGCCCGCCACCCCGAACGTTGCCCCCAGTGCGAGGGCCGCCGCCCCCACCCCCATGGCGATTCTCTGATTGCGTGTCATGTGCCGTCTCCTTCGTCTGCCGTGCGCGGCGGACCGTCGCCGCCGCCGATCATCCATGTCCTGGATACGTGTCCACCGTCCCGCGCGGTTCTGGGGCCGGGCTGTCCCGCCGCTGTCCCGGGCCTGTGACCCGCTGTGTGAATCCGGCCGCGGCCCCGGCCACCACGACGTTCGGCGGCCCCGTCGCGTGCGTCTTCCGGCGGCATGTCCGCTCGGGCCGCGTTCGGGGACTACGATCGCTCTCGGGGCGCGGATGGTTTTTGGGGTCACGCGCCCCGGTGCGAACGAGCGCGGCCGGATTTCCGGCCCGGCCGCCGCCACGGAAGCGGTCCGTGGGGCTCCGGGCCCGCGGAGCGGGCCGCCCGTCGCACCTCGTGAGCGAAGGATGGGGAACCTGCCATGGCGGTCAACGCAGACGAACAGATGCCGGACCGGGGGGCGGACGCGCGGGGCGCGGACGCGCCGGCGGCCGGCGGGGCGCCGGAACACGCGGACCGGCGGGCGCCCGGCAGGGACCGCTACCTGGATCTGCTGCGGGCCGTCGCCCTCGCGCGCGTGGTCGCGTTCCACACGTTCAACGCGGCGTGGCTGACGCTCGTGTTCCCCTCGTTGGGGGTCATGTTCGCCCTCGCCGGCTCCCTCATGGCGCGCTCCTTGGCGCGCCCCGCCGCCGGTGTCCTCAGGAGCCGCGCCCGCCGCCTCCTGCTGCCGCTGTGGGTCTACGCGGCGACGGTGCTGGGCCTGCTGTTCTGGGCCGGCTGGCGTCCGTACCAGGAGGAAGGATCTGGCTGGCTCAGCACGCTCCTGTGGTTCGTCCCGATCGGGGATCCGCCGTTCCCGGAAAGCATCGGGTCGGACTCCGGGCTGGCGGAATCCTCGTGGGGCGTGCAGGCGGAGGAGATCCTCTGGTACGTCCGCGCCTACTTCTGGTTCATGCTGCTCTCCCCCCTGCTGCTCAAGGCGTTCCGCCGCCTGCCATGGGTGACGCTGTTGGCGCCCTTGGCCCTGGTCGCGGCAATCAATCTGGGTGTGGCCAAGCCCCCCTCGTGGGCCGAGGGCGCGCTCACGGACTTCGCCGTCTTCGGATCGTGCTGGATCCTCGGGTTCGCACACCACGACGGACTCCTCCGCCGGCTCGCCTGGCGGACGGTCCTGCCCGCCGGCGCGGCGGCCATGGCACTCGGGCTCGTCTGGCTGGTCAACAATCCCGCGGACGAGCCTTGGGACGTGGGAGGCGTTCCCCTGGCCCAGGCCCTCTGGTCGCTGGGTTTCTGCGTGCTGCTGCTCCGCGCCTCGCCGTCCTGGGCATCCCTCCCGCGTCCCCTGCGCTTCCTCGACAAGCCGGTCACCCTCGTCAACAACCGCGCGATGACCATCTACCTCTGGCACAACCTGCTGCTGGTGGCGACCGTCCCGCTGATTGACCAACTGTGGGAAGACCCCCAGTTGGCCGAAGGCGTGCCGTGGCTTCTGGAAAGCGAGTGGCTTCAGCTCGTCGCGGTGGCGCTCCTGCTGGTGGCCGCCATCCTCGCCGTCGGCTGGATCGAGGACGTGGCCGCCCGGCGGCCCCCGCGCCTGTGGCCGACCGGATCCGCGGTCGCGGGGCTGCCGGCGGCGGGACGAGGCGCGACGGTACTCGGTGCGACGTCCACCGCGAACCGCGCCGGCGGCTGGCTTCGGCCGGACGGCTCGCTGCCCGAACTGGAGTTCCGCGCCACGTCGGTCCAGCGGGCGGGACAGACGTCGACCCTGTCGGGACAGCTCGCGGTCGAGGGGCTGCCCGATCCCCTGCAGGTCGAGGTGACCATCGAGGGGCCGCCCGCCTCAGCGGGGGATGCGGCCGGCTCCACCGTCCGGGTGCGGCAGTCCGCGCGGACGCCCTAGCCGACGGCGGGTGGCCGGCCCGCAGGCGTCCGTGCTCTCCGCGGGGCGGCCACGTCCGTCGCCGGCTCCCGCGGGCTGGCGGACCCGCCCGGCGCCGCGCGCGTCCGTTCCGCTAGCCACCGAGACGGAATTCCTCCCCGTACACCTCCCATGCCAACGGTTCCTGCAGCGACCACTTTCCGGCGGCCACCAGGGAGCGCAAGGCGTCAACGCGGGACTGCGAGGCCCCCTCCGCCTCGGTCGGCGTCCCTTCGTAGGCGCGGACGAGGTGGCGCAGGCGGACATCGAGGAAGGCGCGGAGCCAGGCGCCCTCGTCGCCGGCCGCGTCCGGGACGCTCGCCCGGGTCTCGGCGACGAGCGCCTTGGTGCCGTGCTCGCCGCCCGCCCCGTGCTGGATCATGGTGTCCCACATGATGGCCTGGCCCAGCGGGGTGCGGAGGCCGGCTTCTCGGGAATACTTCATGGCCGGCTCGAAGTAGAGCTCGTCGACGAGGCGGTCCTGCAGTCCTCGCTGCTCCGCCCGGCGGCTCTCCCGGTGCCACGCCTCGGCGAAACCCCCGAGGCCCTCCTCCGAACCGGTCCCGTTGACGGCCTCCAGCGCCGGGAGAAAGGAGGCGAGGGCGTTGTCCGGCCGCAGCTCCGTGTAGCGCCGGACAAACAGCAGCAGGTCCCCGGTGCCGGAGGTGAACCCGGCCCGCCCCACGGTCAGGCCCCGGCCATCGCCGATGTTCTCGACGTAGTCGTACTGGATCAGCAGCGTGGCGTTCTCGAAGGTCGACGTGATGCGGGCGGAGCGCATCTTCAGTTCCGCGTCCTCCGCCAGGCTCGTCGCCGTCTCCGCGGCCTTTGGGGCGCGGTCGGGAACGCCTTCGCGCGCGGGCTCCGACACCGTCGGTCGACCCGGGTCATCCGCCGAGCAGCTCCCGAGCGTTGCCACCGCGAGAAGGCCAACCAGCACGGCACCGGCCGGTCTCGGCCATCCGCGCCCGTTCGATCGATTCGCGGTGCGATTCATCCGTGGTCTCCTGACCCGTGCCGGTCGACGGCGGCGCGTGCGGCGGTGCCCGCTCGTCGGGCCCCGGCCGTGTGCCCAGTATCGGGGCGCGGGCGGCGCCGCGGCTAGGGGCTCGGCTCAGGGAGGCGGTCGAGGGGCGTGGACGGCGCGGCGGATGGGCGCGAGGGGGCGCGCTCGGCTCCAGGGCGCAGGCATCCGTCCCACATGGGAGCGGCCGCCCCTCCCGCATCGGAGGGGCGGCCGCGTCGGCAGATGGCTAGGCCCGGTTCGTCGTCGCGCCCGTCAGGTGGTCGCCGCGACGGCGTCCAGGCACGCCGGCTTCGGGCGCGTCTACTTCAGGTACTCCGAGGAGGCCCATCCCGTCTTGCCCGCGTAGGTGACCTTCGACCAGCCGTTGGAGGTGGATGTCACGCGCACCGCGGAGCCGCTGCCGATGAGCACCAGGGAACGGTACTGGGTCCCGGCCCCCTCCCGCAGATGCAGGTTCGCCGTCGTCGTCCTGGTGGTGGTCGCCGCCGGCGTGGCGGTCGGAGACTTCAGGGCATACGAGGGCATCCAGCCGGACCGGCCCGCGTAGGCGACCTTGGACCAGGACGCGTACGTGTGGGTCACGGTGACCTTCACGCCCTGCTTCACCGTGGCGACGGCCTTGGCCGTCGAGTA